>PBWV01000019.1 GCA_002728255.1 Rhodospirillaceae bacterium
GGGGCTTTAAGCTGCCCAGCAATCCTGTTGCCCTTGTAAAGAAACCCAAAGAAAACAAGCCAAGAGATCGAAGGCTCGTTGAGGGGGAATACGAACGATTGGTCCAGGAGTGTGGAAGAAGAAACAATCACTGGTTCAAACCTCTTGTAGTGGTGGCTCTGGAAACCGGAATGAGACGAGGAGAATTACTTTCTCTGGAATGGAGACACGTACATCTGGATAAGAACTGGGCACACCTGCCCCTGACCAAGAACGGAGAAGAGAGAAATCTTCCCCTCTCCCAGAAGGCTTGTGAAGAACTCCAGGCTCTCCCAAGAGATATCTCCGGAGTTGTCTTTCCTATTTCGACTAGTGCCCTGAGAGGACTCTGGGATAGATCTATGAAAAGAGCTGATCTACAAGATCTTCATTTCCATGACCTGAGACACGAAGCTACCAGCAGGTTCTTTGAGCTAGGTCTGAATGTTGTGGAAGTAGCAGCAATAACAGGCCACAAGGATTTAAAGATGCTGCAGAGGTATACCCATCTCAGGGCAGAGGATTTAGCTAGGAAGTTACGGTAGAAAAAAAGGGGTTAGTAACGTCTTTAGTTAGGTTCTAATCCTGTTATTTATGTGGCCACGTATGGGAAAGTGCAGAATCAGGCTCTATTGCCCTATTTTCCGTGTGAGATTAAAATTTATCTGTGCCTAACTAACTGTTTCACCCATCTTTAACCAAACCATTTTGCGTTTCTCTCGGTTTTCTGACATTCTGAGCCAATATTGTATTCTGAGTACAAATAGTAATTGCGCGATTATACCCATGTGCCCTACCACTTGGATCCACACCGGTACAGTGCTAATAGCCTAATGCCCAAGGAGGCAGCACAAACCTATGAATATATATCTTCACGAAAATGACCTCCCAAAAGACCTTAAATTTTCCGGAACTATAGCGGTTGACACGGAAACCACCGGGTTGAACCTAAAGCGCGATCGGCTATGTTTAGTCCAACTTTCCAGTGGTGATGGAAGCGCCCACCTTATTCGCTTTTCAAACCAAGGCTATGCTGCTCCAAACCTTTCGGCTTTGCTCCAAAACCCCGACAGTGAAAAAATATTCCACTTTGCTCGTTTCGATGTCGCGGTCCTCTTCGAGCATCTCAGGGTTTGGTGTGAGCCCGTATATTGTACAAAGATAGCCTCCAAGATTGCTAGAACCTATACCGATAGGCATGGCCTCAAAGATTTGTGCCGGGAGCTCCTAGGCCAAGACCTCTCCAAGGCACAACAGAGTTCTGATTGGGGAGCAGAAATCCTGTCCGCAGAGCAGAAAGCATATGCTGCTCACGACGTGCTTCACCTCCACGAACTTAGAAAACAATTGAATTTAATGCTTGAACGCGAGGGAAGAAAATCTCTAGCTTTGGAGTGCTTTTCTTTTATTAAAACCCGCGCAAAATTAGACCTAGCAGGCTGGGGAGCCAGCGATATTTTTTCCCACTAACAGGGCCTATTTATATTCTGAGTGTCGATTGATTTATTCTAGTCATTCGCGCATTATTTGGACTACAGCGATGATGTAATGGTTATGGTCAACCTTTCCAGATAAGGATCGCTGCGGGTCATTATTTATAACAAGTTATCTGAGAATAAATACTGCGGATACTACCATAATTATGAACAATGACACTGGCACAAGTCCCAAAGAAAAGCCTGATGATCTATCGATAGGCCGGCGAGTTTTAGAGAACGAGGCCCGGGCGCTCGAGAATTTATCCTCCTCCCTCGGCCCAAGCTTCATAGCTGCAGTCGAAGCTTTGTCAGCCGCTAAAGGGCGGGTTGTCATTACTGGCATGGGTAAGAGTGGTCACATAGGACGTAAAATAGCAGCTACCATGGCATCCACTGGAACACCCTCATTGTTTGTCCATCCGGCTGAAGCGAGCCATGGGGACCTTGGCATGATCACACGAGATGATATCGTTATTGCCCTATCTAATTCGGGAGAAACTACCGAACTCAACGATATAGTCCAATACACCAAAAGATTTAATATAACTCTGATCACTGTTATCGGGCGGGGAGGTACCTCCCTGGAATCAAATTCCGACATATCCATGGTGTTGCCCGACTCGCCGGAAGCGTGCCCCCTTGGCCTTGCTCCTACTACCTCTACAACAATGACCCTAGCACTTGGGGATGCTTTGGCTGTGGCACTCTTGGAAAGGGCATCATTTTCGCCTTCGATGTTTCAAGAACTCCATCCGGGGGGGAGTCTTGGACATCATTTAGTGACAGTTAAGGACATTATGCACCACGGCAACGAAATGCCACTTGTAGAGAGTGGGCTTTTGGTTTCGGATGCCATTCTAGTTATGACAGCTAAGGCCTTTGGTTGTGTTGGGGTTATTGATAACCGGGGTCACCTGAACGGGATTATCACAGATGGCGACCTACGAAGAAATATGGCCTCTGATTTGCTAAGGCTCCAAGTGGAGATGATAATGACCCCGTCCCCCAAAACAATACTTCCAAACGCACTGGCCGCCGAAGCCGTGTGGACCATGAACCAAAACTCAATCACTAGCTTATTCGTCGCAGAAAATAGCAAGCCACTTGGTATACTTCATATGCATGATTGTCTGCGCGCAGCTGTAGCGTGAGTGGGAAGACACCCGAAATCAGCCAACCTCGAGAGGGTGACATAGCTCCTGAAAGCAAAAGATTTCTGAGAAGATGGCATGGACGATATCTCGGAATCGACCAAATTCGGGTGCAGTTTGAAAATCAGAAGCAGGCCAGAGCACTAAAGTGGCTTTTGCCGATGATCGCCCTAACTATAGTTGGCATAATAACTTTTGCCTGGATCAATCCGACAACTAAGTCCTTTCGATTGGATTATGCTACCCGACATATGGATTTTTCAGGACAGGACGAAATGTTGCGACCTCAATTTCTAGGCGTAGACGATAAGCAGCAGCGCTATACCGTCACCGCTGAAGTCGCAATGCGCCCTGAGAGAGGGCACCAACAGGTGTTCCTGATGAAACCCGCCGCAGACATCACCTTAGCTAATGGAGATTGGTTGACACTTAAAGCCGAGCAAGGCATCTATGACGGAGAGACCAAAACCCTAGAACTGCAGGGAGCTGTGAGCATGTATGTGGACAATGGTTTCGAAATGCATACGGAAAAGGTGGAGTTTGACCTCGCTCAGGGTAGCGCTCATGGGGATGAGCCAGTCCTTAGCCAGAGCCCTTGGGGCATCCTCAAAGCCAATGGTTTCCAATACTCACCTGATGGCCAAGTCTTTCTGTTCTCCGGCCGTCCTGTTCTTTTGCTGCACGGACACCAAGAAGTCGGAATAAAATGACCTTTAACGGAAAAATATTGGGGCTGGTGGGGCTTTACGTTTTTCACTTCCACGCCAATCTGGACACCTCCTACGCTCAATTTGAGAGTGACTCAGCCGCACCCATTGAAATTGTTGCAGATTCGATGGAATGGCTAAATGAGGAAAAAATAGCAATAGCGAGAGGGAATGCCGACGCTGTACAGGGTCGGTACACCCTCAGCGCTCATGTTTTAATTGCCCATATCGCCGATGAGCCGAATGGTAACCAAGAACCAAACTCGCAAATCAGCCTCATTGAGGCTGAGGGCGACGTGTTATTAATCACGCCAAATGAAAAAGCACGCGGGAGTATAGGCATATACGATGTGCGGAATAAAACCGCAGTCCTCACAGGGAGTGTAGTGCTCACTCAGGGCGAGAATGTACTTCACGGGGAACGGCTAACCATGGACTTAAATACAGGGCACAGCCGGCTTGAAGGCGCGACGGGGCCCACAGACCCGACAGACGATGGGCGCGTGAAAGCTATTTTCAATCCCGAAAATGTGAATGAACCCCAATAGAAAACTTTGGCGTAAACCAATATGAGCGACCTTTTCGGCCTTCGGCAACATATTACTGACGGAATTATGAACAACGAAGAAACCCCGCTAGCTGCGGAAAATCAAGGACTAGTCGCCCAACACATTGGAAAATCATATAAAAAGCGACCCGCCCTCCGAGACGTGAGCTTGCACGTGCAACGCGGTGAAGCCGTGGGACTTCTTGGACCCAATGGCGCAGGTAAAACTACATGCTTTTATGTAATCACTGGCCTGGTTTCCGCTGATTACGGGAATGTATTATTGGATGGACATGATATTACTTCCTTGCCAATGTATCGTCGGGCTAGAGTGGGGATTGGTTACCTGCCCCAGGAAGCCTCCATTTTCCGCGGCATGTCTGTAGAAGACAATATTCGGGCAGTTCTGGAAGTAGTCGAACCAGTCAGGGACAAGAGAGAGGCTCTACTAGACGATTTGCTCACGGAATTCTCCGTAAATCACCTTAGACGAACACCCGCCCTCGCGCTGTCTGGTGGAGAGCGCCGCCGAGTCGAAATCGCAAGAGCACTTGCGTCTCAACCAAGCTTTATGCTTCTTGATGAACCCTTAGCGGGCATAGACCCAATTGCAGTTGGAGAGATACGAACATTGGTCTCCCACCTGAGAGACCGGGGAATCGGCGTTTTAATAACTGAACACAATGTCCAAGAAACATTAAAAATAGTAGATCGTGCCTATATTTTGCATGAAGGAAAATTACTTATGGAAGGCTCGCCAACCGAAATAGTTGCCGACGAGGGCGTACGGAAGGTGTACCTTGGCGAGCGCTTCCGCCTCTAGATGGCTTAAAAGCGCATAAAAACCTGCTAGGCGACGCAGAGATTTGCACCACAAATATTGCTAGATCAAAAAAAGCCTACAAACTTAAATTAAAAACCCTCGAGGCCACTTAGAAAATATGCCAATCGATACAATAATCTCTCCAGAAGCTATAGTCCCCCTGCTCAGAGGAACAAGTGAACGTAGCGTAACCTCCACCCTGGCAAAAAAAGCCAGCAACGTCATTGAGATAGATAGCAGTCAAATGTCTGATGCCATACGGAGCCAAACCCCAAGTGCTCTGCAACACCTATCAACGGGCGCAGCCATACTGCACATTACCCTACCCAACCAAAAGACCCCGCGTGCTGTCTTCGCTCGGCTAGCCACCCGCGTGGAATTCACGACAGCTAAGGACGAGCCATTTGATTTGATTTTACTCCTTGTTACCGGGGAATCTAAAAACAACCAGCATCTCCAACTCTTGGCTGAAATATCTCGCTTGTTTCGCGATAGATCTCTCTGCGATAAACTCCGCGGAAGCACAACGTCTGATGCCATTTATGCGCTCCTCACAGGCCGCTCAAGTTAAAACGCGCGCAAATAAATATTATAAGAGATAGTATTATGCCATTATCATCCCTCAAGAAACTTTTAGGTAGAAATAAAGCATCAAAGCTCCTGCTGTCCCGTTAACCGAAATTAGATTAGGGGTGCGGAACCCCGGCGGCTGCGTTTTCTAGTCAGCAACCTCCGAAAGAGAGTTAGTCTATTCGATGGTAAAAAAGAGGAACAATAAGGATGGCAAGTAACCTCCTTCTCGTGACAGGACTATCTGGAGCTGGCAAAAGTACAGTCTTAAACGTCTTAGAAGACTTGCAATATGAAGTAGTTGATAACCTTCCTATTCGACTCCTTCACTCTTTCGTGGACGGCAGCAAAGACGGGGCCAAGCTAGCAGTAGGGGTCGATTCGCGCAGCAGAGGATTTTCAATTAAAACCTTTTTGGCTGCGGTGCGAAGCATTCAGACTACCCGGAGCATCCAGCTCAAAATCATTTTCCTGACCAGCGACAGCGATGTTCTCCGTTTGAGATTCACTGAAACACGCCGGCGTCACCCCTTAGCCGTTGACCGACCCGTAGTAGATGGGATCGCACTCGAGCTGCAAATGATGGAACCTCTAAAAACACAAGCTGACTACATCTTCGATACGACCCACCTATCTATCGCAGCCCTGCGCCAGCTAGTCGAGGGTCAGTTTCTGGTGGGCCATCCCGCCCCAATAACCATTAGCGTTGTCTCTTTCGCTTTTCGGCTAGGTCTTCCCCGCGAGGCAGATCTTGTATTTGACGTCCGTTTTTTAAGGAATCCGTACTATGTAGAAGCACTACGTGAATTTAGTGGGTTAGATGAAAAGGTTTGCCACTATATCAGCTCTGACCCCGCCTATTCCCAGTTTTTTTGCCGGATGCACAAGATGTTGCAACCCTTGCTACCCCTTTACAAAAATGAAGGCAAACGCTACCTCACTATCGCTATAGGGTGCACGGGCGGCCGCCATCGGTCTGTGATGGTTGCAGAAAAACTTGGAGCGCAACTGATCCGGGAGGAATACGAGGCAACAGTTCGGCACAGAGATCTCGCTTTGTCAGGCTAAAATATGATAGTTTCAACCCTAATGATTAGACTACACGGCTTATTTTGTGGCCACTGCTACATAATGGTCCCACCTCCACTAATTTCATCAAACTTTCTAAAACCGTAGGATTAACGCAAATGCCGAAAACCATAGATTACAAAGTGGCTGACTTATCTCTTGCTGATTGGGGCCATAAAGAAATTGAGATTGCTCAAGCGGAGATGCCTGGTCTAATGGCCATAAGAGAAGAGTACCGAGGACAGGAGCCCCTAAAGGGGGCGCGGATTGCCGGCTGTCTACATATGACAATACAAACAGCCGTCCTTATAGAAACACTGAAAGACCTAGGTGCCGACCTGAGGTGGAGCTCTTGCAATATTTTTTCTACTCAAGACCATGCAGCCGCCGCAGTAGCAGATTTAGGAGTGCCGGTATTCGCCTGGAAAGGCGAATCAGAAGAAGAATTTTGGTGGTGCATTGAACAAACTATCAGTGGCCCAAACAACTGGACCCCCAACATGATTTTAGATGACGGGGGAGATCTGACTAAATTGATGCACGAGAAATACCCTACCCTACTAACAAAGGTAAAAGGGATCTCCGAAGAAACAACAACCGGTGTCCATCGACTATATGAAATGGAGCATGATGGCTCCTTAAAGGTTCCAGCGTTTAATGTTAATGATTCCGTAACTAAGTCTAAGTTCGACAACCTATATGGCTGCCGAGAGAGCTTAGTAGACGGAATTCGGCGAGCTACAGATGTTATGTTATCTGGAAAGGTAGCTGTGGTATGCGGTTATGGCGGGGTCGGAAAAGGCTCAGCCGAATCTCTTCGATCGGCTGGCGCTCGGGTCCTCGTTACTGAGATTGACCCCATTTGCGCCCTGCAAGCAGCGATGGAGGGATACGAGGTTGTAGACATGAGTGCCGCTGCGGGCCAAGGAGATATCTTCGTAACTGCAACTGGGAATGTGGACGTGATTACTCTCGACCACATGCGCGAGATGAAAGATTTGGCGATAATTTGTAATATTGGCCACTTCGACTCGGAAATCCAAATTGATTCTCTATCAAACCTTGAATGGACGGAAATAAAGCCTCAAGTCGATCAGGTGACTTTTCCTGACGGGAAACGACTAATAGTGCTAGCGCAAGGACGCTTGGTAAATCTAGGCTGCGCCACTGGGCACCCTAGTTTTGTTATGAGTGCGTCCTTTACCAACCAGGTATTAGCCCAAATTGAACTCTGGACTAACTCAGATAATTATGAGCCCAAAGTATACATTCTGCCCAAACATTTAGATGAAAAAGTCGCTCTTTTACACCTTGAGAAAGTGGGGGCAGTCTTAACTACATTATCTGAGAAGCAAGCAGACTACATAGGTGTCGCTCAAGCAGGACCATTTAAGCCGGCTCATTACCGATATTAATACTATAGGCGACAAATTTGGAAAGACAGGTCTACACTAATGAACGCATTGTTAGACCTGTCACTCCCTAACTTAAAGGCAACAAGGAAGTTGGCTGATACATTGGCCCCCTTGCTGCACCCGGGCGACGTGGTGACATTGGAAGGCTGTATCGGCACTGGGAAAACAACCTTCATTCGCGCGTTACTAGAAACGTTAGGTTGTATCGAAGAGGTGCCCAGCCCAACATTTAATTTACTACATACTTATGAGCTCGGCTCCGTAACTTTCTGGCATTTTGATCTATTTAGAATAGAGCGTTTGTCTGATGTATATGAACTAGGGGTAGAAGATGCGCTCGAAAATGGCATCTGTCTTATTGAGTGGCCAAAAATTATGGCCACGATTCTTCCAACAAAACGACTGGAACTCGAGTTTTTTTACCAGGAAGATTGCTCTCGGAAGGTATTGTTAAGATGCGACGGAGCCTGGAAGCAACGCCTGCACAAAGTTGGGATCCATTTGAATGAGTAGGGCAAAAGAGCAAAAGGAGTTTCTCCAATCACAAGGCCTCACTCAGTCGAATCAAACAATTTTGGCGGCAGATGCGTCCTTCCGGACCTATTACAGAATACAGAAAGATGGCAAGTCTTGGGTGCTAATGGATGCTCCTCCAGCCAAAGAAAGTACTCAGGAATTTATCGCAATTGCCAAATATTTACGTGGCATTGGGATAAACGCTCCACAAATTTTTGGAGAGGACGCGGAGAATGGTTTCTTATTGATCGAGGACTTTGGCGACCAAAAGTTTAGTACAATATTAGAAATCTCCAACCATGAAGAGGAACACAGACTGTACGGCGCTGCCATTTCCCTTCTACTTGCGCTGCAAAACTCCTCGCCCCCATCGTGGCTCCCCCGTTACACAACTGAAATTCTTATGGAAGAAGTCGGTCTTTTCATTAATTGGTTTTGGCCGATGGCAAAACTTTCCCCCATAACTACCTCAGCACTTAAAGAATATCGGGAGGCATGGAAAAATGTCCTAGCCACCACCGACACTCTAGGAAACGTCGTGGTATTACGCGACTTTCACGTCGATAACTTGATGTGGATAACTAATCGCACAGGACCCAAGCAGATAGGCATCTTGGATTTCCAAGATGCTTTATCCGGATCACCAATTTATGACTTAGTGTCACTTCTCGAAGACGTTAGGCGGGATGTTCGCAAAGATTTGGTCCATGATCTAAAAAACCAGTACCTTGCATCCTGCAAACTGGCACCTGATGAGTTTGAATACGTCTATGCTGCTTTGAGCGCACAACGCAACACGAAAATTCTTGGTATTTTTACCCGGCTTTGGAGGAGGGATGGCAAAAGCCAGTATTTGGAGCTTTTGCCACGGACATGGCGGCTTCTTGACCACAGCTTAAAAAACCCGGCCTTATCTACCCTCCAGAAGTGGTTTGGGGAACATTTCCCGCAAAGCACCAGAGCCTTAAGGCATAGTGGCACCTTGTGAAAAACGAGCCAATGAACGCAATGATTCTCGCAGCCGGCCTTGGCTTGCGAATGCGCCCCTTAACAAACGTTACTCCGAAGCCGCTCCTAGAAGTGGGTGGAATAACGATGATTGATAGAATGTTAGCTCACTTAAAAAGAGGGGGAATTAAGACCATTGTGATCAACACCCATTATCTAGCGGAAAAAGTTGTGGATCATCTCAGAAAAAAAATCGGGTTTCACATAAAGCTCGTGCACGAGGCACAACTCCTCGACACGGGTGGAGGAGTAGCAAATGCCTTGCCAACCCTCAATGGCGAATCATTCATAGTAGCAAACAGTGATGTAGTTATTATAAGTGGCAAAAAACCTCTAATAACCAGGATGATTGAAGCCTGGGATCCGACACGAATGGATGCATTACTCCTAGTTCAGCCCTTCACTAAATCTTTCGGTTTCAGTGGTCAGGGAGACTTCCACATGAACGTCAACGGACTACTAAAACGGGAAGTTAAACCATCTTCGGCCCCATTCGTATTTACGGGCGTACAAATACTGAAAAGAAGCTTGTTCCATTCTCTTCCCATAGGGGCATTTTCACTAAACTTGTTGTATGATCGGGCCCAGAAAAACGAAACTCTCTTTGGCCTGGTCCATGATAGCCATTGGTTACATGTGGGAACTCCTGAAGCCTTAGGAAATGCCCAAGCTTACCTTAGGGACCTGAAATGAATCGCAAAGTATGAGGAACTCTTTTCCCAAAATAAGTGCCGTAGCGCTTGGAACGCCCTTTCTTGACAATCTTGCAAGCGGCCTGCTGGCTAGGCACGAGACATTTAATTTAGGAAATACAGTAATCATATTGCCCGCTGAGGAGGCTCGCCGCAATTTACTCAAACTTCTAACCATAATGGCTAAACCCAAGGCATTACTGCTTCCCCGGACGTATATTGTTTCCGAAAGTCTGCCGCTTAAAAGACCTCACCGCGAGGGAGACCTGGACTTGATTCTTCCTTGTAACCTTTTGCCCGATACGCTCCCCATACCCTCAGTATATCGAGATCTCCTCTTAGGAAGGCTGATCTTCCAATGGCAAAAAGGGCCTGACCAAACTAATTCTCAGTCTTTACATCGTTGTCTAAAAATTGCACCTACCCTAGGCTCTTTCTTTGATGAATTGCAGTCCTTTCAAACCAACTATTTGTCCTTGGACGATTCTTTTACATCAGATGATGCCTTACACTGGGAGTCCATAAACAAATTTCTTAAAATTATCATAAAACAGTGGCCCCTCATTCTGAGTGAACAAATTTGGCAAGACCCTATTTTGTATGATCAACTTATTACAAAATTACTAATCCAGCACTGGGAAAAAGAACCGCCTAAAAATAATATCATAGTTGCCGGTTTCACGGGAAATCTTCCTCACATTGCTAATCTCTTATCGTTCATTGCTTCACTGCCAACAGGACACGTGGTAATACCCAGCTTGGATCATAAACTGGGCAAAAAGACCTGGGAAAATCTCCCAGAAGATCATCCGCAACACGCACTAAAGAAACTCCTAGTTGACCTGAAAATTGAAAACAACCTAGTGCCAGAGTGGTTTAGTCCGTTTGGTTATTCAAATTCCAGTGCTCCACCCAAGCATCCGGTTAACTTTATTACATCTGTCTTTAGCCCGCGAGAAGACGAGCAGGCTACTAACACTGGACGAAAAACATCGAGTGATCTGACCATGATCACGGCTCACAACATCTACAGTGAGGCTCAAACAATTTCGCTTATTATCAAAGAGTTCCTCACCACCAATAAGGGGGATGTGAGCCTTTTTGCCGAGGACCAAAACCTCGTAAAACAAGTTGCGCTGCAACTTCGACGCTGGAACCTTGATCTTTGCAACTATATAGCTCACAGCCCCGACCCAGCGGGCGCCGGGTCTTTCCTTCAATTAGTTGGAGAAATGATATGTTCAGCTGTTTCGCCGGTTTCCTTGTTGTCGACCCTTAAACACCCAATGTGCACTGGTCATACTTCTTTAACCCTTTTCAAGAATTTGCGTAACGAGCTAGAACTGAAATGCTTGAGGGGCATCAGGCCAGAACCTGGGTTTTCTGGCATAATAGCTTCACTAAACAATAGCGCCGACAAAAATAGGGAATTAATAACTTGGCTCCAAAGCCTTGAAAAAGCCTCCCTTTATTTCTGCCGACTGGTGAAAAGCAAAAAGGCGCCACTCAAGAGTCTCCTGGCCGCCCATATCGATTTTTCAATATGGCTTTCCGAGACGGGAAAGTATCCTGCAACGCGGCTCTGGAAATCTTATGAAGGCAAACGTCTTAACCAACATCTACTTTCGCTATGTTCCACCTTAAAAAACTCGTTTATTATAGAGGGAACTGAATACTCGGATATCTTTAAGTGCCTTCTCCACAATATTCCAAATGACACTCAAGATTTTGATACCACTCGTATCTATGCTTATGATCCGAAACGAACACTGTTCAGTTCTTCGCCCTTACACATTTTAGCAGGAATGAACGAAACAACCTGGCCCTCGTTTTCACAGAACGATGAGTGGCTCAGTCCACAAATGCGGAGAGCCCTCAGCTTACCTAGCAAAAAGAAAACGAAGGCCTTTGCTAATCTCCATATCTGCCAGGCATCCACAGCCTCCAAAATAGTTCTTACTCGAAGCAAAGTGGCTAACGGGGTTCAGACCACCCCAGCCTATCACTTCGCACGTATAGAGAACGCCGCGAAAAAGGAAGGAATGCACGAAGCTGTAGACAAAAGCCGCTACTGGGATCACATGGGTCAAAATTTAGAACACAAAACACTCAGTATTCCACAAAGCCGCCGCCCTGCGCCGACCCCACCCATATCGGCACGGCCCCGAACCTTGTCTGCAACCCAGATTGAACGTTGGATGCAGGATCCATATGGCATTTTTGTATCTACAATTCTTAAAATTAGACCACTTCGGTCTATCGATGCGAAAGTAAATCCATCTGACTATGGCCGAATGGTCCACCAAGCCCTGGAAAGATTTTTACAAACCTACCCCACAAATCTACCACCCAACCCCTATCAGAAATTACTCGAATTCGGCCAGATTTCTTTTAGGAAAGTGCGGACGCAGCCGGAAGCATACGCATTCTGGTGGCCCCGCTTTGAAAGATTAGCACGATATTTTATAGACCAAGAGAACAAAAGCCGGAAACATATTACCGCCGCCTATGCAGAAGTTAGTGGCACCACTACCATAGATTTACCCTCTGGCCCATTTACCCTAACTACAAGGGCAGATCGTATAAATATACGTGTCGATAGAAAAGTGGACATAATCGAATACAAAACTGGTGCATTACCAACAACTCCTAAGATACTAAATGGGAGCAAGCCTCAGCTTTTGCTAGAAGCCCTGATTATCTTAAATAATGGCTTCGAAGAAATTGACACGAGAGCAATCAACTCCATTGTTTCAACCCAATTGAGCGGAGCGTTAACTGCTGGAAATCGCCGGACGATCGAAAAAGGGATTTCAACAAAAGCCACAGAACTTTTATCCACGATCATCGAATTGATCGAATCCTTTGATAATGAAAATACACCTTATTACTTCGTGCCTCACAATGATTTTGCACCTCAATACAACGAATTTGAGCACCTTGCCCGAATGAAGGAATGGATAGCACTTAGCCAAAAACAGAGAACGGAAGAATGAAATCGGGACTTCCCAAGATTAATTCGCTGCAACAGAAAGCGGCTGATCCAGTAACATCTGCATGGGTTGAGGCGTCAGCTGGTACCGGAAAAACCAAAGTGCTTGTAGATCGAGTCCTCCGACTCTTACTTCACGGCAATCAACCATCTAATATATTGTGCCTTACATATACTCGTTCAGCGGCTGCGGAGATGCAGGAGCGCTTAAACGAGCGCCTCCTTTCATGGTCAACCATGTCCAAACAAGCGCTCCAAAATGACCTTGAATCTCTGACTGCAAGAGCTGTCGACTCACACCAATTAGGGGCCGCCGAGACTCTTTATGAACGCGTGGCTAACTCTGAATTTCAGCCAAAATTTCATACTATCCATTCATTCTGTGAAACCCTTTTAAGAAGGTTTCCTCAAGAAGCGGGTGTTGATACTAACTTTACCATACTAGATGAGCATGGCGCCAAAACCCTTCTGCGAACAGCCAGCGAACTCATATTACAACAACTCCAAGGTCCAAAAAGCAACAAATCCGAAGGCGATATTTCCTGCATTAGCCAATATGTTAATAACGAAAGTTTTTCTCGTCTCCTGGATCTATTAGTCGCCGATAGATGGCGACTAGAAAAATTTCTTAGGAACAACGATGAAAATCGAATATCATGTGCAATTGCAGAAATGCTGGGCCTATCAAGGCTAACCTCTCCTGACCTGCTAGTCCAAGTCGCATGTGCAAACACCCATATCGATGCCGAAAGTTGGCGATCTTCAGTATGCTACCTACAAGCCGGCTCCAAAACAGACCACGCCCGAGCGCAAACAATTGATGAATGGATCTCTGCTTCACAACATACACGAAGAGAGTTATTCGAAAAATATTGTGCTGCCTTTCTCACACGCGACCAATTGCCGATAAAAACATTGGTGTCAGCGTCCACCCTCGCAAAGAAACCAGATGCTCTACTAGCTCTCAGAGCCGAGCAATCTCGTCTTCTAGAAATCACCACCAAAATTAAACGGGCTAAAATCGTCCAATGTAGCTCGGCCTTATTAAATTTAACCAAAAAAATCCTGGAGCAGTTTAGTCAGGAAAAAATTAAACAAAATTGCTTGGATTACAATGACTTAATCATTAAATCTGGCATCATCTTAACATCGGCCGACGTGTCATCGTGGGTGCTCTATAAGGTTGATAGAAGTGTTGATCACCTTCTGATAGATGAAGCCCAGGATACTAGTTTGGACCAGTGGGAAATTATCCGCGCCCTGGCATCCGAATTCTTTGCGGGAGAAGGAGCGGAAGAACACCCAAGAACAATTTTCGCGGTTGGGGATTATAAACAATCCATCTATAGCTTCCAACGTGCAAATCCCGAGTCCTTCAACAAGATGCGTGATTATTTTAGAGATCGCGCTAATAACGCATCAGCTCCCTGGGCTGATATTGGCCTTCAGGTCTCATTTAGATCCACCTCCCCAATATTAGAATCCGTTGACCTTGTCTTCGATGAAGTCTTCGCTGCGCCAGTTGAATTTTCTGATGAAACACTGCCTCCTCTCAAGCATTTTTGTTGGCGCGATGGAGCCCCTGGCTTAGTTGAGGTTTGGCCCATAATACAGCCCAGTAGAGACCCAAAGCCAGCTGCAAGGCGGCTCCCGACCCACGTGTCTGCAGAGCGCTCTTCACGAACAACACTTGCCCAAATTGTGGCCAGCAAAATAAATGAGATCTTGTCGGACAGCAGGCGCGGCCATTCCAACTGTTTTCTACCTGAAGATATCATGGTTTTAGTGAGGCGTCGTGGGCCGTTCGTCTTAGATTTGCTGAAAGCACTTAAGAACTTGAAGATACCAGTGACTGGGCTCGATGGAATGGCTCTAACGGACAATATTGCGGTCATGGACCTTATCTCTGTGGGGCATTTCTTACTTAATCCTGATGATGACCTCAGCCTGGCCGAAGTTCTTAAAAGCCCTCTATGCAACTTAGGTGACGAAGATCTATTTAAGCTCGCCCATAATAGACATGGTTCGATATGGCACTCACTCTGCGATTGGGATACCACCAATTCACAATTTCAGGAGGCTCGTTTCCTACTGGAAGACTTGATAGAGAAGTCAAAAATTTTTACTCCCTCCGAATTATATGCAGATTTACTTTTAACACGGAATTATAAAAAATACTTTGTATCTAAAATTGGAATTGAATGTATCGACCCCATAAATGCATTTCTCAATAAAAGCATTGAATACGAGGCTAAAAATAATTCATCTCTTGAAGGCTTTATTCATTGGTTTGAGAACAATGGCGCCATCAGCACACGCGAACCAGCCCTAAAAAGAAATAATGCCGTTAAAATTCTTACGGTGCATGGTGCGAAGGGGTTAGAATCACCCGTTGTATTTCTTCCAGACACGGTCCAGAAGAGTCGGGCCCACAATCCTGTTTTTTGGCCCGACAAAGCACCCTTCCCTATCTGGATCCCAAATGCCACTCTTTTGGACCCACTGACCAGAAAGTGGGTCCTGGAGAAAAAAAAGCGAGAAGCGGAGGAATACAAGCGACTACTATATGTGGCGATGACGAGAGCGAAGGATCAACTCTATATATGTGGTTGGAGTGAGACATCCAATATAGCATCCGATTGTTGGCACACTATTGTCAGCCAAACGTTGGAAAAAGTTGTTGAAGAAACTGATACAAACATCCCAGACAGCGCACAAAAGAATGGGATTTCTAGCATTTTACGCCTTGCTAATTTTACGCCTGGGAAAAAAACTATCGCCTATCCTGGGCCTCCGTTCAAAAACCCCACCCCTCTCCCCACCTGGATTAACTCAAACTTAACGAGGCATGACCACCAATCCATACACCGGACTTCCCCCACATTTGGAACATCAGGCACCTTTATGGGCAATAAACAACCCATCGAAGCATTAATCGCCCAGTTAGTCGACTCCCTTTACCACATAACTGAATCTGAAAGAGAACAGACCGCCAATAAATTTGTATCTCGCCTTTCCTACAGGCACGACACAAACTTACTCCATGCGATCAAAGAGTGGGCCCTAAAGATTCTTGGAACCAAAACTCTCTCCTTTCTATTTCAAGATAATACGCGAGGATGTCTCCCCATCTCTGGTCCCATAAGATATCGTGAGCGGACTTTGTTATTTCATGAAACCATTGAAAGGCTTGTCGACTCGGATGATTCCTTATTGCTGGTGAATTTTCTAGTTGGAAACAACTCTCACACAAACAGGCCCGGCCCTCCGCTTCCGGCCGCTTTCTTACGAAAAATTGCTGTAAGGGCATCTTTAGCCAAATTAGTGTTCCCACAAAAGGATGTAACTTCGGCGATCCTTTGGGTAGATGAACAAAAGCTTCAACATCTCTCCAGTGATCTGCTCAAGAAATGCCTATCTTGACGATAGACCTCGACAACCTTAAGTTTCGGCGACTGAGTTTGCCCTACAGGCTGTATAATGCGATGAAAGGATGTGGAATGACCTCTAATAAAGTTACTGATTCATCATTTGAGGCCGATGTCATTAAATCGGAGAAACCTGTTCTGGTGGACTTTTGGGCTGAATGGTGTGGGCCATGTGTACAAATCGCCCCGATGCTGGAAGAACTAGCAAATGAGTACAAAGACAGCCTGACCGTGGCAAAGGTTAACATAGATGAGAACCCTGAGACGCCGGCTAAATATGGAGTACGAGGAATCCCTACTCTAATCCTTTTTAAGAATGGCGAAATTGCCGCCACAAAAGTTGGCGCGGCTCCTAAGCGACAACTATCGGAGTGGATAAGCACTTCTCTATAAGTCGCCTTTGGCGGACTAATCCACAAACTGGCGAAGCCACCAACCTCCGGAATATGAATAAATGTGGATCGAGTAATCAGTTGAAAAACCTGGGCCCAAGTTGGACACCGGTATTGCGTCAATTTATATACTCATCGTTCATTGATAAAACTTGACCAGCCAGATAGAGAGATCCACACACTACTATATTCTTATTCCCCTCAGAACCTGCCTGTTGGACGGCCGCCTCTAATGAACCGCTGCAGAGAACCGGGGCTCCTACCTCCCTGAGTTGGGTGGCCAAAGCCGCTTCAGTCAGACCTGCCTCTGCATCGAGGGTAATAGGATACACTTTTTCAACCCATGGTAATAGCGGTGCGATAAACTCAGCAGGCGACTTAGTTTGCAGCATTCCTAGAATGAGAACAACGGGCTCACCTCCCAAATTAATCCTGATCGCCTCCGCCAAAGCCTCCCCTGCAGAGGCGTTATGGCCCCCATCAACCCAAATTTTTGTGCTCGGCCCCACCATATTTTTAAGGCTACCCGGGCCCAAAATCTGCAATCTAGCAGGCCATTTCACTCTGCATATGCCCCGGCGTACTGCTCGACTGGAAACCGGAAATTGGTGCAAAAAATCTAATGCCGCTACCGCCACAGCAGCATTATCACGCTGATGAAGCCCCAACAATCCGGGAAGAGGCAGTATTCTTCGACTAGATAAGGACTCGAAAACTGATCCAAATTTTCTGTGACTTACCTTCCATTCGCATCCATACCGCCATAAGGGGACCCCTTTTTGTCTGGCGGCCATCTCTAGGACCCTAGAACCCTCTGGACTCTGTTTAGATACAATAGCGGGCCGGCCACGCTTTAATATACCCGCCTTTTCCTTCGCTATTCGCCTAATTCCTTGCCCAAGATAAAACTCATGATCAACGGATATTGGGGTTAAGATCGACACCTCTGGCTGCTTGATCAAGTTCGTGGCATCCAAACGACCGCCTAAACCCGTCTCTATCAAGCATATATCAGCGGGAGTTTGACTAAACGCAAGGAATGCCGCAGCAGTTATAATCTCAAAGAAAGTTATCGGCCTTCCCCGATTGAGGCGGAGGCAGGTCTTTAAGAACCGCTGTAGCTCTTCATCTGCAATGAGCCTGCCGCCCAACCTTATTCGCTCATTATAACGAACCAAATGCGGCGATGTGTAGACGTGGACTGTATACCCGCCTTCTTCAAGAATACTCCGCAGGAAGGCAATCACAGAACCTTTGCCATTGGTTCCAGCTACATGTACTACGGGCGGCATATACCTGTGGGGCGAGCCCAACGACCTCAAAAGCCGCCCCATCCGAGCCAAATTTAAGTCTATAGAAACTGGGAGCGTTTCATCAAAAACCTCCAGAATTGAATGAGATGGCACGCAGCCCCCTAACCAACTCCAGCCTGGTTGCCGATGGAGCTCTCTTCATCTACCAACTGGCTACCTACCTGCGTTCCCCGAAGTTCTGTTCGGGAAGTCAACGAGCCCTGCGATAGCTTTAATTCTTTGTTTACGAAAAGATCTATTAAAACCCCTAGCTCCTCTCTCAACTGAGACCTAGGTATCACTCTATCTACCATTCCATGATCTTCCAAATACTCAGATCTCTGGAATCCGTCTGGCAACTTTTCCCGAATAGTATCCTCAATAACACGCGGTCCTGCGAATCCAACTAAAGCGCCTGGCTCCGCAAGTGTTATGTCGCCCAGCATCGCGAACGACGCGGTAACCCCACCAGTAGTAGGATTGGTTAGCACGACAATATAGGGAAGACTTGCCTCTTTAACTGCAGTCAGACCTACAATAGTGCGCGGCATCTGCATCAAACTCAGGGCTCCTTCCTGCATACGAGCACCTCCGGAAGCCGTGAAAACCACGAAGGGTGCCCTGCGATCCACTGCCACATGTGCCGCACTTAAAAACCCACTGCCGACCGCAACTCCCATCGAACCAGCCATAAACGCAAAATCCAACACACAAACCACGCATGGATTACCGCAAACCTTACCATAAGCAGCAACAATGGCATCCTTATCTGTAATCCCTGAGCGAGCCTCTTTAAGTCGGTCGGTATAACGTTTTCGATCCTTGAACTTAAGTGGGTCTGATATCGCTGTAGGTAAAACCAACCTCTCATAGTCGCTGTCGTCAAATAAATGGGACAACCGCTCTTCGGGACTAAAAAACATATGGTGTTCACAATGGGGGCAAACTTTCATCCGCTCATCCAGCTCTCGATGAAATATCATCTGATCGCACTCTGGACACTTTTCCCACAGGGACTCACGAACACGCTTTGGACGGACCAGAGCCCGGATTTTTGGTCGAACAAAATTAGTTAACCAACTCATCGCTTAGCTCCTCTGCGAGCTGCCCGGATGCCACTAGAGAGATCTTTAACAAACATAAGCGCTGCCCCTACCGGATCTCCACCCACTCTCTCACTTTCCGCAATTTTTTCGACTAAGGCCGACCCAACAACCGCCGCATCCGCGTGCCTCGCAACATCTGCCGCCTGCTCCGGCGTCTTAATGCCAAAGCCTACCGCTATAGGAAGATCGGTATGGGGGCGTAAAAACTGCAAGGCTGTCTTGACCTTATCTGTACTGGCAGTCCCAGCTCCCGTTATTCCTGTTATGGAAACGTAGTAGAGAAATCCTGTAGTGTTCTTCAGAACAGTTGGTAGCCGACTGGCATTAGTAGTAGGCGTTGCCAAACGGATAAAATGAACGCCTGCCTCAAGAGCTGGCAAACATAACTCCGCATCCTCCTCAGGAGGTAAGTCAACGACGATTAGCCCATCAACACCGGCCGCCTTTGCATTCTTCAAAAACCTCGCCACTCCATATGAATATATTGGATTGTAATATCCCATTAATATCACCGGTGTCTCCACATCCTCCTTGCGCAATTCTTCCACCATTGACAATGTCAAGGCCATTGTGTGGCCGCCCTTCAAGGATCTGAGAGCCGAAGCCTGAATTGACGGCCCATCAGCCATGGGATCAGTAAAGGGCATTCCTAGTTCAATGAAGTCAGCACCAGCACCTGGCAACCCTTTCATGATTCGGCAGCTACGCGCGAAATCAGGGTCACCCGCTGTTATAAAAGTCACCAAGCCACCCCTATTCTCACGGCGAAGTAAATCAAACCGGCTGATCAGACGATCATCCTGTAGCGGAAGGCCGCTCATATACTAACCCCCAATGCTTCCGCCACGGTATAGATGTCTTTGTCCCCACGTCCACACATATTCATCACAATAATATGGCTGCCCGGCAATTTAGGGGCGATTTTTACAACCTGGGCAAGAGCATGAGCTGGCTCCAACGCCGGTAGTATCCCCTCCAATCTAGAGCATAATTGGAACGCTCTAAGAGCCTCTTCATCTGTAATAGAAACGTACTCCGCCCTACCGTTATTATGTAGCCACGCGTGTTCAGGGCCAATTCCCGGATAATCGAGGCCAGCAGAAATAGAATGGGCATCGAGAATTTGGCCATCCTCATTTTGCAATAAATAAGTCCTATTGCCATGCAAAACACCTGGACGCCCCCCTTCCAGAGAGGCCGCATGATTGCCACTAGCAATGCCCTTCCCCCCAGCCTCAACGCCGATTAAACCGACGTTTGTGTCATCAAGAAACGGGTAAAATAACCCCATGGCATTGGACCCGCCGCCTACCGCGGCGACCAATGTATCTGGCAATCGCTCTGAACCTTCTAAATCTTTTAGCTGACTTTTGACCTCTTCTCCTATAACAGCCTGGAAGTCTCTGACCATTTCCGGATATGGATGAGGACCCGCCACCGTGCCAATAAGATAATATGTATTTTCAACGTTTGTTACCCAATCGCGCAAAGCTTCATTCATGGCATCTTTCAAAGTACGAGAGCCTGAGGCCACTGAGCGAACCTCAGCCCCTAGCATTTTCATTCGAAAAACATTTGGTTGCTGTCGTTCAATATCAACCTCACCCATATATATGACACATGGCAAGTCGAATAATGCACAAACAGTTGCAGTTGCTACTCCGTGTTGCCCGGCTCCAGTTTCTGCAATTATTCTGGTTTTTCCCATTTTTTTAGCCAAAAGAATTTGACCGATGCAATTGTTGATCTTATGAGCGCCTGTATGGTTGAGCTCATCTCGTTTGAAATAGATCTTTGCTCCACCAAGATGCGGCGTCAGTCTCTCTGCGAAGTACAAGGGACTGGGACGCCCCACGTAGTGCTTGAGATATCTCTCCATTTCCAAGTGAAAGCTTGGGTCAACCTTGGCCGCCCGATAAGCCTCATCTAATTCCAAAATTAGAGGCATCAAAGTCTCAGCGACAAAACGGCCTCCAAAAACTCCAAATCGGCCATCTTTTTCAGGCCCACTTCTGTATGTATTAAGATGCTTCATGTCCTAGGTGATACGTCCACTGGTAAAAAATGAGCCAAAATAGCCGCCCTTATGGTCGAAATTATTCAGGGAGGAGGGCAACGGGGCCATTATAGCGTTCATGTTGGCCGGCCCTCGAATCCTACAACGTTTTTGTGATTGAGAGAAATTCCTCGATCTTATGACTACTCTTGAAACCGGGTGCATCCTCAACTCCTGAAGAAACGTCAACTACTTTCGCCCCTGTAATGTCGACTGCACTAGCAACATTATCAACTGTAAGCCCACCCGACAAAATCCAGGGCAAGGGCACGTAAGCACCCGCTAACAAGTTCCAGTCGAATGCTACAGCGTTTCCTCCTGGAAGACTATTTAAATCGGTAACTTTTGCGTCGAACAATAACATATCAGCAGCTCTCTCATAACCAAGAGCCTCCTCCAAGTCTTGGCTGCCCTGCACCCTCACCGCCTTAATTACTCGGCAATTAAACTTGCTTTTTATTTGGGCAACACGGTAGGGTTCCTCTGTCCCGTGGAGCTGAACAACCAAGCTGGGCAGGCTTTTTTTTACCCGAGCCAAATCATCATCCGTAGGGTCCACAAACACGCCTACCGGAATAATATACTCCGGCAGTTGGTCCAGCAAAGATTTTGCTACGTCCAAAACAATTGCCCGGGGGGAAGGGTCATAAAAAACAAACCCAGCATATCGAGCCCCAAAACTGACAACACTCGCAACGTCCTGCTTTGTTCTTAACCCACATATTTTAGCATCTACGCCTGATCCAATCATTTTCAGGTATCCAAAGCCCTTTCCACTTCACGTGCAATCTCCCTAGCCGAGTGTTCAATATTCGGTGCTTTCGTGATCGGCCTACCAATTACTAAAAAATCTGCCCCAGCCGCCATAGCTTCATAGGGGGTCATTATACGCTTTTGATCATTGGTGTCCGCTCCATGAGGCCGTATGCCGGGCACGACAAGCTTAAAGTCACTGCTGCACACACCTCGCAGCCTTCGGAGCTCGTGCGCAGAACAAACTACCCCATCAAGACCTGTTCTCTCAGAAAGCTCCGCAAGGCGCAAAACTTGATCATCAACCGTACCTTTGACACCTAAACTAGCTAAGTCTCGCTGCCCAAAACTTGTTAGAACCGTCACACCCAACAAAGTAGGTGGTTCCATACCCAATCTCAGTGCAGCTTCTTTGTTGCTATCAACCGCGGCCTTTATCATATTCTCCCCACCGGCTGCGTGAAGGGTGATCAAGGAAGGACGACAACTGGCCACAGCGGTAACAGCACCGGCGACGGTATTCGGAATATCAAAAAATTTCAAATCTAGGAAAATGGATGTTCCCAAACCCAAAAGGCGGTGCACACCATTAGGCCCATGCCGACCAAAGAACTCCAAACCCAGTTTCACCCCAGCAATATGCTCTCTCACTTCCTCCACTATAGATACAGCCAAATCGATATCCACTGTGTCTATGGCACAAAAAACACGAGAATTTCTGTCCGTATTCATAAAGTCAGCAACAAAATAGGAAATTAAAAGAATTCGACACGATCAACCTTTTTAGTCACCCGGTGGAAGAACACCATTATTTTCTCCAGATGGCGGAAACCGCTTGCCTGATGTCCTTTTTTGACGGTTCGCGGAACGCAGAGCAAGTCGAGCCCCAAAGCTGGAGGCAAAAGCTACAAATCCGCCTACCAAAACTCCAATAAATAAAACGCCGATTAATGCTAGATAGATGGGCAATTCAACAACAACTGCCAAAGGAAACAAATCTAACTCCATCAACCCCCTGTTCGAAACCGCGAATACTACTAGGGTGATTAAGACTAAAAATGCTACTGCATACTCAAAGATCCGAACAAAACCCAAAACTCCTCCGTATACCAGAAGCCAAAAAGCTATGTTTCATTGAGACGCTTGCGTAAAGCCTTGCCTGGCTTAAAATAGGGAACAACTTTCTCCGGTACATCCACAGCCGCTCCTGTCCTAGGGTTTCGTCCTGCGCGAGCGCTTCGCCTTTTGGTCGAAAACGCCCCGAAACCCCTCAACTCAACGCGCTCACCCTTCTCTAGAGCAGCCGACATATGTTCAAAAATGGTAGACACAATCCTCTCAACATCTCGTTGGTACAAGTGCGGATTACGTGTCGCCAACGCAAGAATAAGTTCTGACTTGGTCATCTCTCGCTCCCAAAAAGGCCCTCACGGTGCTTTACCATACTCTTGCACACCAAACTAACTGCTCGAAGGCAAAACCAGTGTCAAAAGTGAGGCTTACGGCGCCGACCCTACAGAAGGGTGCCAAACCGAAACAAGCCCGTCAAGAGTAAGCCTACCTACAAAATCAGACCTCCCTGTCAAAAAAGCGCCTGCCCATTCAGACAGGCCCACAGAGTGACCTGTTTCTATTTCACGCTCTGCGCCTTTATCCGAGATCCCATACGTCTCCTTAAGCCAAACGCGCGCCTCCGCCATGCCTCCAATGGCATCAATAAGGCCGTTTTGATAAGCGCTTACGCCACTAAATACCCTCCCATCAGTAATGTCGTCCAACTTTTCACCCTGCAAGCCTCTGCGTTCACCAACGATTTTTCGGAACATCTGGTGGACATCCTCAACGAGGCTCTGACCCATTTCTCTCCCGGCCGGCGACATGGGCTCAAGAGGGTTTGGCTGGGCCTTAAGAGGACCGCTTCGCAAAGTTTCATGCCCAATTCCAGCCATCCGCATTAGCTCAACGAAGTTAGTCACCTCTAATACAACACCAATAGATCCTGTAACGGTACTTTCTCTAGCAAATATGCGCTCAGCAGCTACAGCTGCCAAGTAGCCTCCAGAAGCCGCCACACCGCCCATCACCGTTACCACAGGCTTCACATTAGCTAGACGATGGAGAGACCTGTACAAGGACTCGCTGGCCGCTGAACTCCCGCCAGGACTGTTCACGTAAATGATTAAAGCACTTAGGTCAGGGTCCTCGAGCAAAGCATCAATTGCCCTGGCACGCCTCCTATCGTCAATAATAACTCCTTCAATTGTCAGTAGGCCAACGTAAGCGCCACGATCGAATATCCCCTCTTTACCAAGCAACGCACTTACAAATAGCACGACAACAATCGCAGATATCGCACGCCAAAAAAACACGGTTCGTTGCAGACGTCGTCGGTCCGCCACCATATCAGTTAGTAATGACATATTCCCTTCAAGCCCAATACACTAGACAGATGTCTATGAATAGATGCATACCAACTATATTTGTTCGTAGGTTTCATTAGGGTGCCCAATTAGGCCCCTCCGCACTTTGCTGGCCGGGAGTGGATGCAGGAAACCAACATAAATTTATTGGTCTTTGGCCCTCAAAAATACCTATTTGCTGTCCTCACTACCCGGGTTCAAATCAGGACTATCTCCGCCCTCTGAAGACCCACCGCCCCCATCTGTACGATTACTTTCTCCGTCGCTTTGGGATTCCTCTTCCTTTTGGCTGATAGCGGCGCCTAGTATTTCCCCTAAACTGGCCCCACTAGAGGACGATCCATATTCCTCCATCGCCCGTTTTTCCTCTTCAATTTCCAGAGCTTTAACAGACAGAGTGATCTTCCTTCCTCCCTGGTCAACATTGCTAATTTTTGCATCCAGCTTTTCACCAACAGAAAATCGATCAGATCTCTGATCACGCCGATCCCGAGCAAGATCCGCCCGCCGAATATTTCCGATCACGCCGTCGGCTAGGGTCACTTCAAGGCCACTCTCGAGCACCTTCGAAATTATGCAGGTCACAACCTGATTTTTCTTTAGAGTTTCAGCAGCCCCAGCAAATGGATCCTCTGTCAATTGTTTGATCCCCAAGCTAACGCGCTCCTTTTCCACATCAATATCGAGAACCCGGGCTTTGATTTGATCACCCTTTTTATACTGCTCAACAGACCCTTCCCCTGAGTTATCCCAGGCAACATCACTAAGATGAACTAACCCGTCCACGTCGCCAACCAATCCAACAAAAAGGCCAAATTCAGTAATATTTTTGATCTCGCCTTCTACTATTGTTCCCACCGGGGTCTTCTGAAGAATATCCTCCCAAGGATTGGCCTCACATTGTTTTAGTCCTAGACTAATGCGGCGTTTCTCTGGATCCACATCTAGCACCATTACCTGGACCTGCTCGCTTGTAGATACAATCTTCCCAGGATGAATGTTTTTCTTCGTCCAACTCATCTCGGACACATGAACCAAGCCTTCCACTCCAGCCTCCAACTCCACAAAAGCCCCGTAGTCGGTAATATTCGTTACGCGCCCCGTAAACTTACCCCCTTCGGGATATTTTGCTGCCGCTCCATCCCACGGATCTTGTTCAAGTTGTTTCATGCCCAGACTAATACGTTCGGTTTCTAGATTGAAACGTATCACCTGCACCTTTACAGACTGCCCAATTGTCAGGGCTTCAGAAGGATGGCTAATTCTCCTCCAAGCGATATCAGTCACATGGAGCAAGCCATCCACCTCTCCCAAATCAACAAAGGCTCCGTAGTCTGTAATATTTTTGACAACTCCGTCCAGCACTTGTCCCTCTTTTAATCCTGAAAGAAGTTCTGCTCTTGCCTCGGCACGAGATTCCTCCATTACCGCACGTCTAGACACCACAATATTGCCCCGGCGCCTATCCATTTTAAGGATCTGAAAAGACTGTTTGTTTGCCATAAGTGGGGAAATGTCGCGCACCGGCCGAACATCAACCTGACTTTGAGGCAGAAATGCTACCACCCCGCCAAGGTCCACCGTAAACCCGCCTTTAACCCGACCGAAAATCGTGCCCTCTACCCGGCTCGTATCAGCAAAGGCTTTTTCCAACAAAACCCATGCCTCCTCCCGCCTAGCTCGCTCCCTACTAAGGCCGGCCTCACCATTCCGGTTCTCCATACGATCTAGAAACACTTCAACCTTATCGCCGACCCCGATTTGAGGGATTTGACCCGGCGCCGCAAACTCCCTTATTGGAACACGACCTTCGGCTTTTAGACCAACATCGATCACCGCCGCATCATTCTCTATGGCAATTACTGTGCCCTCTACAACGGTCCCCTCAAGCTTTTCAGAAGCCATTAAGGACTCCTCGAAGAGGGCAGCAAAATCCTCCTCCGTTACATTTTGACTAGAACGGTCTGTTGGTAAATCATTCATCTTCTTTGTCTATCCCATACCTCATTAACCTATTTCCGCGACCCTGTGTAACCACTTAACCCCATACCAATATACGATACTTAATCACCTAGCCCCACCTACCCGGCCCACCAACTCCTTCGCCGCATTGAAAGCAGAGCCGACATCCATCTCCGTGGTATCCAACAAAAACGCGTCCTTCGCGGGAACCAAAGGGGAAAGTTCGCGGCGGCTGTCCCGCTCATCCCGCTCCCTGATTTCCTGAAGAACCTTGGACCTTATACTTGGTACGCCTCGAGCAAGCAACTCCCTATATCGGCGCCCCGCCCGGGCCTCTTGGCTCGCCGTAACAAAAATTTTCACATCGGCGTTCGGTAGGACCACCGAACCGATGTCACGCCCATCTAGGATAGCCCCGAGGGCTGAGCCAGGCGGAGCCTCAGAAAATTCCCTTTGGTATTTCAAAAGGGCTAACCTGACTTCCTTCTGGATTGCGATAACAGAAGCAACTAAACCTACTCTTTCTTCCCTTAGCTCCCTCTCGGTGGCCTTAATCTTGCCAATGGCCCTAGCTACTTCTGAGACTGCTTTCTCATCTAGAGGGTCCAAATCCAAGGATATTACCCTCGCAGCCACGGAACGATATAGCAAACCTGTGTCCAAATGAGCCAAAAAGAACTCCGCAGCGAGTCCGCGCGAAAGAGTTCCCTTTCCCGAAGCAGCGGGCCCATCTATTGCTATTATCATAGATCCGCTCTCTCAGCCATTACAACCGGACCCCCAAAAGCGCCATATCATCAGCAAACCCAGGATAACTTGTCGCAACCATAGACATATCATCTATCGTTATTGGATACGGGCAAGTGAGCCCCATTACGAAGAAAGCCATTGCGATTCTATGATCCCCGTGAGTGAGAATCTTGGGCATCTGACGCCAACTAGCCCGGCTCTCCCCCCCAATAATGGTCATTACGTCTCCCTCCTCTTCAACCTTTACCCCACATTTAGTTAAACCCTCAACAATTGAAGCAAAACGGTTGCTCTCTTTGACCCGGAGCTCTCCCAAGCCCTGCATCACAGTGGCCCCATCGGCACAGGCCGCAGCCACAGCTAGGATTGGATACTCATCAATCATACTAGGGGCCCGGTCTGCCGAAACATTGATGCCCTTGAGCGCCGAAGTCCGTGCCGTGATGTCTGCGACCGGCTCCCCCCCAACTGCCCCGCGTGAGATCACTTGAAGATCTGCCCCCATTTCACGCAAACAATCAAATAACCCCATACGGGTCCTGTTAACCCCAACCCCCTTCACACAAACTTCTGAATCTTTTGTTAGAAGCGCTGCAACTATTGGGAAAGCTGCCGACGAAGGATCCCCGGCTATCACCAGATCTTGGGGGACTAATTCGGGTTGACCTGATATGCAAATATGATGCCCACCATTGAGCGCCTCCACCTGGACGTCTGCCCCAAATTTTGCAAGCAGGTTTTCTGTGTGATCTCGTGTTCGCCTATCCTCCGTAACACTGGTTACTCCCGGGCAATGCAAGCCAGCCAACAGAATAGATGATTTTACTTGGGCGGAGGCAATGGGGAGGTGATACTCAATAGGAAGTAGACTATCCTTTCCCTTGACAGTAGCAGGCAGCCCGCCACTTTTAGAAAGGCTGATGCTCGCCCCCATGTCTGTTAAAGGGCCAACAACCCGGCCCATGGGTCGGCGGCTCAAAGATTCATCCCCAATAAAGACAGCCTCGATTGGATTCCCTGCCACCACCCCCATTAGTAGACGGGCAGCAGTCCCGCTGTTACCAAGGTTCAAAGGACCCACTGGGTCAATTAATCCGCCGATGCCTGCACCATGAACAAAAACACTACTCCCCTCAGGCTCAGAAATTTGGATTCCAAGCTGCCTTAATGCTTCGATAGTGCACCTGACATCGTCTGACATTAAAAGCCCTGTAAGCCGGCTGCATCCGGCCGATAATGCCGCTATTATCAAGGCCCTATGGGAAATTGACTTATCGCCCGAACCAGAAAGGACACCGCACAAGTTGTTGTTGGAGGATACTTCAATAGGGGTCACAGCGTTTTGTCCCATTGCTATATATCTGTGTTTGGAATGATAAACATCTCTGTACCACAGCTTCCAAGTGGTTGCGACTGGAAGATGGATTTCTTTTTTGCTTTGACAGGCGCGCGTTATCGTGGCAAAGGGCGCTACATAGGTATAAATACCATGTTAGATGAGGCACGCTGTGGCAAAATATGAATGGGGCAATAAGTACACTTGCATCGATTGTGGTGCTGTCTTTTACGACATGATGAAATCTCCAGCGTCTTGTCCTTCATGCGGCACCAAAATTAAATCATCCAATCGAGGAGCGCCGCAACCCCAGCCCAAAGCAGTCGTCCCTGAGAAACCTGTACGAGCGGAAAATTCACTTGACCTTGAGAGCGACGACGAAATAGCTATAACTGACGACACCGAAGACAAGGAGCTTTTGGAACAGGAAGAGGATGATGTAGAAGGCGATGTTAACGAGGTAATAGAAGCTGGGGTGGGTGACAAGCCTAACGACTAAGTAAGAGCGTCTGGGAAACTGGACCACCACAAACTTGAGTGAACGCGCACTTGGCCGGTGAAAGGAATAATAGGAAAGGGGCTATAGCTCAGTTGGGAGAGCGCTTGAATGGCATTCAAGAGGTCGTCGGTTCGATTCCGACTAGCTCCACCACTATTTAAGGCTGTTCAGTATACTGTCCATAATAGTCAAACCCCCTTGTGCAAGAAATTAATTTGCGCCCTTGCCTAGTAGAAGCTTAACCTTGCTGAGAAACAGCAGTGTGATTACCAGTGAACTAAGGGTCTAACGGTGATGGTCCCGTTGACCCTTGCTGTAGCTTGCACCACGCACACTGATACCGAGCATTTTTGCCGTACCAACACCCTCCAGAACTCCTTAGACCATATACTCACCAACGTTTATCAAGCTTGCACCATATTTACAAATGTCTATTCGAACGTCTATAGGTGTGCAAAAAACGCAGGACTGGGTTGCGACTAGATGGCTTGCTGTCACCACGCGAAACTAATATCTTTGCCCACCCGTAGGAGCTATCCGCTAACTCGCGGCCCCCGGAATTTCTGAGGCAACTTGAACTAGAGTAAGCATGAAACTTAAGACTGCGTTTTTTAGTGTTGTGTTTTTGGCCGCCATCGCAGGCGGAGGCACCTATGGACTTAGCTGGTGGAAGCTAAATAAGGACCTTGTGACAACTGATAATGCCTATATTCGCGGGCACGTTACAGTAATAAGCGCCCTCGTAACCGGGGAGATAGAAGATGTTCACGTTATAAATAACGATTCCGTAAGGGCTGGTGAGCCGCTGGTGAGTTTCAAACCGGCGGGTTACGAGGCCGCCGTGGACGCGGAACGGGCTAAACTTCGTGCTGCCAATGCCGATATTCAGGTCGGGCTCGCTGACGTTGATAATTTGAAAGCAAAACGAAGGCTTCAGAAGTCACTAATAGCTCAAGCTCAAGCTCAACTTTCTTCGGCCGAGGCTAAATCCCAAAATGCAGAGCGAGAGTTTCTCCGATATGAAGAACTCTTTGAACGGAAAATTGGGACCCGCCAAAAATACGAACAAGTTCTTACTGGGCGCGATATGGCCCTGGCCGGTGTAAGTCAGGCTATTGCGGAACTCGCAGCAGCACAAGACGAAATTGCTGTCATTGATACCGAAATAAGACGAATGGAAAGTGAGGTTGAGCGCCTGCTTGCCGAGGTAAGCCAGGCAGAAGCTGTTGTCGACAAAAGCGAGCTCGCGCTCTCGGATACAATTGTTTATGCTCCGCAGGACGGGATTATCAGCAATCGCAAAGTGGAACCCGGCATGTACCTAGAAGCAGGGTGGCCGATGATGTCGTTGGTACCCCTGCAACAAACATGGGTTATAGCCAACTTTAAGGAGACCCAGCTAGAAAATGTCCGGGCCGGCCAAACCGCTCTAGTGAAGATCGATGCGTTTCCTAACGAACCCATTATTGGACACGTAGATAGCATGGCACCTGCTAGTGCAGCCGAGTTTAGCCTTCTTCCACCCCAGAATACTACTGGCAATTTCATTAAAGTTGTTCAACGAATTCCAGTACGTATCCTATACGATCTTCCGCCAACGTTGCAGGGGCGCGTCGTCCCGGGTATGTCCGTCATAATTACTATCGACACAAGTTTGGACTCAAAGGTCGGACCCAACCTAGCGGCAAAGCAATAAGGTACTTGCTGTCTCAAAATGGTGGTCTTTGTGCTCAGTAGAACAGCGACATCAGACTCGGAACTCACTTGCCCAAAAACTTAGCCTGTCGTCTCTCAACGAAGGAAGCAAGTCCCTCTGCCGCATCAACAGAGTTCAACAACAAATTCTGAACCGACACAAACTCTCTGGCAGCAGCCCCCCTATTTTTTTCTAGAGCTGTTTGGGCCGAGCGCATAGTCTCTCTAACCGCAAGGGGTGCTTGGCTCGCGATCTTCTCTGCAACTTCGATGGCACGGGCTAGTTCTGTACCTCTATCTACAACCTCTTGGACAAAGTTCATTCTTAACGCGGTTTCAGCACTAAACTCATCGCCAGTCAGTAAGAAATTCATTGCGTTTCCCCACCCAGCGCGCTCCACCATACGTATAGTCGCCCCACCTGTTGCCATGACGCCACGTCGGACTTCCAACTGACTAAATCTTGTGTCATTTGCTGCGATTACGATATCAGCTGCAAGCATTAACTCTATCCCAAGGGTGTAACAGTAACCCTTCACCGCAACCACTAACGGGGTAGTCCGTATGGGAGGTCGCAACCCAAATGGATCGACGTATTCTTGCGGAACTAGCTCCTTGCCTGACTTCATTAAGGAAGAAAATTTTGGAAGATCCAAGCCAGCGGTAAACGAGCCGCCATTAGCGTACAATACACCACACCTAAACCTATTGGACTCCAGTACATTGTACGCGGATCCAAGTTCCTCAAACATCTTCGGAGTAAAACCATTTAATTTTTTTGGCCGGTCAATTTCAATTAAAAGCAAGTCTCCCTTTGCTTCAACCCTCACCGTACCATTCTCATCGCCTTCACTACCCATCAAGCTGACGTCTCCTTCTTAAAAAAACTAACTATATTGGGGATGCTATTATGTGGGCACCAGGTGATTCAACGAAATTCCTTTGAATTAACTAACCAAGCAATGTCACCAAAACTACTTTACTTTATTGCCATCCCGATATTTCCAATCGGACCTTCTTCAAGTAGTTGCGAACCCTGCCAGGAACTGGGGCTCTGCTTCTGGACTAACGTCCATTGCAACGAGTCTATCGCTTTACAAGAACGACATTCTACTGTCCAGCCCGAGCTCACAACACTGCAAACTCCGCAACTCCACTGTGGTTGATCTTGTGCTTTCGTGGCCTTGAGCAGCCATTGGCGAGCGGCATCTTCGTCCCCATGCTCCAATTGTTCCAATCTGGCCATAAGTCGACACAGCCTCCGGTCTGGCTGAGCCTCCACTATCCTTCCCAATTTTTCCCGAGCCGTCCCCCATAGGGAGGCATTTAGTGCGGCATCCGCTGTTATTAGCAACGCTTCTGGATGGTAAGGATTAGAAGCAACCAATGTCTCCAAAGCGCGTAGGCGGTCGAGGGAGGTTTCAGGCTCAAATATTTTGACATATAATTCAGCCACCTCGGGATGTTTCTCTACTTCCCAGGCATCCCTAACCAATAGCTTGGCCTTTCTCGGGCGATCACTGCATAAGAGCAGGCGCACGCCTAACCTTACTGCAGGCAAAAATCCGGGCCTCAGACGCAAGGCTCGGAGCACCAAGCGCTCCGCCCGCCTTTGAAAACCTTCTTCAAGCACAGTTGTAGCCCGATGAAAAAGGATCAGGGCTAGACGCTTTGGAAACTCGGATGAATTAATAATCTTTCGGCGTTGAGCAGTATGCAGAACTTTTTCAGCCTCAGACCAATTCCTCCCGCGTATTTCCAGCTCGATAAGGTTGCGTAAAACCCAGTCTGCATCCGAATTAAGTCGATACGCTTCGCGGGCCAAGTCTATCGACCGCTCTACCTCTCCATTTCGCAATGCCTGGACGAGCAAGCCCCTCAACCCCAAAAAGGCGCTTTCTGGATCTGATAGCATCGATTGAAAACTCTCATTGGCACCGGCGTTATCCCCAGCTAGCAGTGAACTCTGGGCTGAAAGAAGGAGGCGAAGTGGTCGCGCAACATCCAGGGCCTCAACACGTTTTGCTTCTTTTTCTGCGGCACTGGCGTCTCCCGCAGCAACAGCAACCATACCACGCATCAAAGCCCTGTACCCCCTAGTCTGCGCTCTAGCCTTTCTAGCCTTAAATAATCTCTTAGGGGCTCCTACGATAATCCTGACAAGCTCGAAAACAAGTATAGAGAAAACAACTACAGCAATAGCCAACCAAAAAAAAACTGTTACAGAAGCTTCCACCAGGTAGCCACCCCAAATCATCCGGATATGCCCAGATTGTTCAGCTATCCAAACAGCAACAAAGGCTGCCGCAAAAGTTACTCCGAAAAATATGAGTATGCGAAGCATATAACGTCCCGAAGATGTCTACTCATTTTGGCCTGAAGTTTTGTCAGTTTCCTTAATAAGCACCTCTATTATCTGGTCTATCGTCTCAATAGCCGTAACACTCTGCTTCAGAGAATTGATCCAACCCACACCTTCCCCGTTTGCCACACTTAATTTTTCAATTGTGGCTAGAGCATCAGCCAAATTACCAGATATCAATAATGCCTGGGTTTTCCCCAAGATATCGGCTGGCCTTCGGCTGTTACCCCCTGGGTTTATAGGACGGATCGTAACCAGGCGTCTAAAAACACCATGGATTTTATCCCACCAACCCCCATCAGCTGATTCACCGGAAAGAGGCATCATGTCATTAATCACCAAACGGAATTCGCGTTCTAATTCACTTCTGGTCATTATCCCATTTTCGCAAGGTGATCTTAAGGTCTCGAGAAGCTCTATAAGGTCCTCCATCTCAACTACCAAACTTCTTACACTTTCTAGCTGAACCCCACAGGGACGGCCCTGCAACAAATCAACCCGCAACCGGGCCAACAACAACAAAGCTCCCCCTCTAGAAAATTTTTGTCCGCTGCTCCTCTCCTGCAAAGCGACAAACTCTCGACGTAATTTACTGACCTGTGATGCAACACGTCTGTACCTTGCTTCCCATTCACGAGTGCCTCCCTGACTTGCCTGTATAGATGCCAGTTCACCGCTCAAGGTATCGACCCTTTGCCCTAACTTGGAAGCCTTGGTGTCTATTCGTTCAAGCTCCGCATCTAAATTAGCTAAAGCTAAATTGAGACGATCCTGCTCCATCAATATAATATCCACTATCTCAAACCGCTCCAATGTCTCCATGTGTTGCCTCTGTTGGACATCCCAGAGCAACTTGCCACCAAACAAAAGCCCACTGATTGCAGTCACTGCTAAAACGCTAATAACAACCAACCTCTGCCCCTGTCCTTTGGACGCGAGTGGGGACCCGCCTGAGCTACCCTTGCCAGCCCTAGGGTCGTTCCCGCTGCTAGACACGATCGTCACCACGCTGCCTTTTACCAAGCGCCGAAACCGACTCTATTAGGCTAACCATGGTTGGTTGCTCGCTGATCAGGATCTTCTCCCACCCAGCAGTTTCGGTTTCGTGAGCAACTGCAGTACTAAGACAAACCGCAGTCACCCTTCTCAAGGAGAAAGTGTGTTGTTGCAAATTTACCAACCTCACAAAGGTTCGAGCTGATCTGGGAGAGAAAAACAATACTCCACCAACTTCACCCCCCTTAAATGCTGAAATGGTTGACGACAAAAATGTTGTTGCTTCACGTACCCGATAAATTCCGACATGTTCTGCACAAAAACCACGGACGCGGAGGGTTTCAACTAAATCACCAGCCACCTCCTCACTTCCCAAATGCAAAAGCCGCCCACTCGATGGGTCCGCTACACTTGCGATGAGATCCACCAGAGTCAATACATCCCCTTGGGCGGATCTGACATTGCGGAACCCATGCTGTAAAGCAGTCTTTGCCGTTGTATCGCCCACCGCATAAATGGGGATTGTTACATCAGAGACATAATTGCCTAACAATTCTGCAGCAGCCACACTCGTAATAGCTAGCGCCTGGCAGGTTGGTATCTCGACACCGCTATTGGCTAGAGGTTCTATCGTCAACATTGGATCACAGACAGCCGTGATACAACAAGCTGCCAACGCATTGATCGTTGCCGGAATCCGTCCAACCGGCCTCGTAACGAGTACCTTCAATTGCACCTCACTGGACAAAATATTATCCCCTCACAACTGCTAGCCCTAAGAAGGTAACTACTAAAATACTCGCGCTCCGCATTAAAAAAGAAATAAAAAAACATCCAAATCACCTCGAAGGCAATAAAAAGTCCGAACCAGCTTCTGCGAGAAGCTCCGCACCAAGTGACCGCCCAAGATCAACCGCTGAAGCGATTTCACCCACCGACTCTCCCCTAACAACTCTGCTACCATCTGGGGCAGCCAACAGCCCAGAGAGAACCATTTTGCCCGCACCTTTTATTTTAGCCAATGCCGCTATAGGCGTTTGGCATGACCCATCGAGATGCTCCAAGAACGCCCGTTCGGCTGTCACGGAAGACAAAGTCTCAGGATGATTCAGATCCTGCAGAACCTCTATGGTCTCACTATCACTAGCTCTACAAACTACAGCAATGGCCCCCTGTGCCACAGCGGGCAACATGTCGTCTGTTGATAATATTTCGGTGATAGCATCTACACGCCCTAACCTCTTCAGACCCGCGACAGCCAACAAGGTCGCATCTACCAACCCCGCCTCAAGCTTTGCCAGCCTTGTTTCGACATTCCCTCGCAAGGCTACCACCTGGACATCGGGTCGATGGGCTAGGAGCTGTGAACAACGCCGCAGAGAAGCGCTACCGATGACAGCATTTGTTGGCAAGTCCGCATAACAAACCCCATTCCGAGCAATCAAAGCATCCCTAGGATCCTCCCTAGGCAACACACATGCGATAATTATTCCACTGGGTAACACGGTAGGCATATCCTTCATCGAATGAACAGCTATGTCTATTTCTGCCGCAAGAAGAGCAGCATCTAGCTCCTTGGTAAACAGGCCTTTCCCTCCTATCGTGGAGAGCGTCTTCCCTTGAATTTTATCTCCAGAGGTTTGAATGGGCACTATCTCAGTAGCATCAACTGTTAGATCAACGTGATAAAAGCGCAACAGCCTTTCAACGTAACGGGCTTGGATTAGTGCGAGGGGGCTACCTCGGCTCCCTATTCGGATTGGTTTTTTCAAATCACTCATGGCTTCACCAACATGCTTCGTGTTATGTGTAGAGGACACACCACTTCAGGGTAGCACATATAGTTGAAAAAAAAGAATTCCTATCACTGGGGCAGGACTGCTAAACTAAATGTATTAAAAAATGATTGTCTTAGGCATAGAAACTAGTTGTGACGAGACTGCAGCGGCCATAGTTAATGGCCAAACCATTCTTAGTAATTTGGTCTATTCACAGATTGCGGAACATGGACCTTATGGTGGAGTGGTTCCCGAAATTGCTGCACGTAGCCATGTACACCACTTAGATATCCTAATTAAAGAAGCCATGCGGGAAGCCCATGTCGGTTTCAAGCAAATAGATGGTGTTGCCGCTACAGCTGGGCCGGGGTTAATTGGTGGACTAATGGTGGGCCTGACCATGGGAAAAGCTATCGCACTAGTACATAACCTGCCTTTCGTGGCAGCAAACCATCTTGAAGCCCACGCACTGAGTGCTCGATTGACCCATAGCACTGATTTTCCATACCTGTTACTTCTTGCTTCCGGCGGCCACTGCCAATTCTTGGTTGTAAATGGGGTCTCCAACTACCAACGTTTAGGAACCACCTTGGATGATGCTCCTGGTGAAGCCTTTGACAAGGTGGCAAGAATGTTAGGCCTCGGATATCCAGGGGGCCCAGCCATCGAAGAACAAGCTCTGGAGGGAGATCCAAAGCGTTACCAACTGCCGCGGCCGCTGAAAGGCAGGAAGGGGTGCGACTTCTCCTTCTCAGGGCTGAAAACAGCGGTAGCTAACATTATAGCAAAACACGGTGAGGATAACGACTTTTTATCTGATCTGTGTGCTAGCTTCCAAGAAGCGATTGCAGACGTCTTTGTGGATCGCCTGGAGAGTGCCCAAGCCCTTATCAACCAACCAGAGGGCATGCCAATCAGCAGCTTAGTTTTAGCAGGAGGGGTAGGCGCCAATAAATGCATCCGTGACCGACTGTCAAAAAGGGCTACCCAGTTAGGCTTAAATTTCATTGTACCACCCGCAAACCTATGCACGGACAATGCAGCGATGGTTGCGTGGGTTGGCTACGAAAGCATATCACTTGGATTGGTTGATAGCATGCACACACCCGCTCGTGCTCGTTGGCCGCTAGAACCCATACCTCACGTGTGTGTAGCAAAAAATGGTAATGGCTGCGGTGAATGAAGTAGGAATACTTGGTGCAGGCGCCTGGGGAACCGCGCTAGCGACCGTTGCCGCGCGAAATAATCATCGGGTGGTCCTATGGGATATTAATCCTATTATCGCCGGCTGCATAAATGATGTTCATAAACACCCGTTTGCACTGTCCAACGTGAAGTTAAGTCCCTTGATAAGAGGAACCTCTCGTATAGAAGAGGTGGGTAATTGTCCACTAATCTTAGGTGTTGTTCCGGCACAGCTAATGCGCTCTGGATTAACCCAACTAGCCGCACATATTCAAAACCCATCTTCACTTACCCTCTGTGCTAAGGGGATAGAGACAGACACTGGCTGTTTAATGACAGATGTCTTAGAAGAAACGATGCCTGGCACTCGCGCCGTTGTTCTCTCTGGCCCCACTTTCGCTGGAGAGGTGGCACTAGGCCTTCCGACTGCAATTACTCTGGCAGCAAAGGACCCCAGGGACGCATCTTATGTAGCCAAAATCATGGGCGGTACCCGATTTCGCGCCTACGTCTCAAATGACCCCATTGGCGCCCAGGTTGCTGGAGCAACAAAAAACGTGCTGGCTATAGCGTGTGGGATCGCAGAGGGGAGGTCCCTAGGACAAAATGCTATAGCAGCAATTATTACTCGTGGAATCGTAGAAATTGGGCGCCTTACCGCAGCACTCGGCGGATCAACAGGGTCTATGATGGAACCATCTGGGGTAGGAGATGTCGTGCTCACATGCACGAGCTCGCAATCTCGTAATTTCTCGTTCGGCTCTCGCGTTGGCCAAGAGCGGACCTCAATCAGTGACCTTATTAAATCGAGTGGCACCGTGGAAGGATTTGGTACCGCCGCCTCGATAGCTCACTTATCTCAAAGACTTCAAATAGAAATGCCAATAATGCAGGCTGTGGCGCAAGTATTACACCAAGGGGCTAATATTGATGACACTATTTCCAATCTACTTGCCCGATCCTCTACGGACATCTGACAAAACTGTCCAAAAATAGCCCTAACATATGTAACTAACTTTAACCTAATCCCGCAACAGTTCATTTATCGAAGTTTTCGCCCTGGTTCCTGCGTCCACTCGTTTAACAATTACTGCACAATAGAGGGAAGGTTCAGACGCAGAGCTCTTCGTACCCTGACGAGACATGGAGCCAGGCACTACAACAGAGTATGCGGGAACACGCCCCCGGAATATCTCTCCAGTATCGCGATCAATTATTTTGGTGGAGGCCCCAATGTAAACCCCCATCGATAAAACCGACCCTTCCTCTATGATCACTCCCTCAGCCACCTCACTCCTAGCACCTATGAAACAATTATCTTCTACAATCACAGGCTCAGCCTGCAAGGGCTCTAATACCCCGCCTATCCCGGCCCCTCCCGAAATATGGCAATTTTTTCCAATTTGGGCGCAGGAACCAACAGTAGCCCAAGTGTCTACCATCGTACCTTCGTCAACGTAGGCACCAAGGTTAACAAAAGATGGCATCAGCACTACTCCCGGGGCGATAAACGCTGAGTGCCTAACCACACTCCCGGGGACAGCCCTGAAGGCAGCGTTTTCAAACTCATCCGCCCCCCAACCGGCAAATTTCGAGGATACCTTATCAAACCAGTTTGCACTCTCCGGAGCACCACTAATCAGCCCCATGTTGGACAAACGAAAAGATAGCAAAACCGCCTTTTTCAACCACTGATGTACTACCCACTCTCCATTCTGTTTTTCCGCAACACGATGCACCCCCGCATCTAAGCCCTCCAACGATTCTCGAACGGCGTCGCGCACCCCTCCCATGGTTTTTGGCGTCACCGAATCTCGATCTTCCCACGCTTTGTTTATGGATTCTTGTAAATCATCAATGTTCATTTTAGTTTCACCTTATAAGCTGCCCCGAAAAATGTACTAATTCTTCACCTCTGTGCTGTTTTTTGCCCTCAAGCTCCGCCCATGGCACTCCGAATCTGGTTTAACCAGTCCGCCAAATTTTCCGTTACAAAATCAATATGTGGCTCCAAAATATTACTATCCCATCGGGCATTTTTCACCCACACCGTGGTAATTCCAAGATTAGCTGCCGGCAAAAGATTTTTCGGTATATCATCCAGCATGACACTCGTTTTGGGCAAGATCCCAAACCGAGAAATTATTTTAGAATATGCCAAAGGGTTGGGCTTGGGAATATAATTGGTCGCCTTGATATCCTGAATCCCGGCAAACCGTTCAGATATTCCCAGCCTGGCCATTACCTTTTCAGCGTGAGCAACTGATCCATTTGTAAAAATGTACTTCTTTCCAGGCAAGTTTTTTAGAAGTTTGTTGAGCGTTGGGGAGGGGTCGATCACTGACAGATCAATCTGATGCACATAATCCAAATATGCATCGGCGTCGATCCCATGATTCTGTATCAAGCCTGATAATGTGGTTCCATACTTCATATAATAATTTTTCTGGATAACACGGGCTTCCTGACGATCTACCTTTAGTATTTTGGATATATACGATCCCATCCGATCGTCTACCTGCGAAAATAAGTCAGAGTCCGCCGGATAAAGAGTGTTATCAAGATCAAACAACCAAAATTCAGGCAACTCCTTAGGGACACCAAATTTTTTCTCACACTGAGCATAATTCTGTTTCATAAAAAGCCCATAATATTCCTATCCATAACCGGTTAGCGACAGACAGCCAATCCACAAGCTGCCCAAAATCCTAACCAGCACGAAACTTAGCTATTCTGCCTTAATCATGGTACCAACGCCATGTTCCGTAAATATTTCTAACAGCAAGACATGGGGCACGCGACCATCCAAAATGTGGGCGGCCTCTGTTTTTCCTTGTATGGCAGCAATACAGGTTTCAATCTTTGGGATCATACCTCCAGAAATTGTCCCATCACGCAACATGGTAGCTGCTTCTACCTCTGTCAATCTTGGCACTAATTGACCAGAACTATCCATAAGACCTTCTACATCAGTCATCATCACAAGCTTTGCTGCACCAACTGCAGAAGCCACTGCCCCCGCAACTGTGTCCGCATTGATATTAAAGGTCTGCCCTTCCTCGCCCAATCCAATGGGGGCAATTACCGGTATAATATCTGCAGCGGCAAACTTATTTAGAACTGTCGGATCAATGTCACTCGGATCTCCAACAAACCCAAGATCCAAAACCCTTTCAATTTGAGAGTCTGGATCCTTCGACGTCCTTTTAAGAGGCACAGCACTGATAAGATTTGCGTCCTTGCCAGATAACCCCACAGCGCAACCCCCAGCCCTATTAATAGCTGTAACCACTTGCTTATTAATTGATCCGGCAAGCACCATCTCTACAATTTCAACTGTGGCAGAGTCGGTGACACGAAGCCCATCCACAAAAGAACTTTTAATCCGAAGCCGTTCAAGCATTTTACCTATCTGGGGCCCTCCGCCATGGACCACCACCGGATTGATCCCAACATGCTTAAGAAGCACCACATCTCGGGCGAATAAATCTGCTAAATTGTTATCACCCATTGCATGCCCACCAAACTTAATTACAAACGTCCTGCCTTTGAAACGGCGCATAAAGGGCAACGCCTCTGACAGTGTTTGGGCAATTCGTAGCTTCTCTGGCTCCTGCTTGGTGTGCTCGTTTGTCATACCTACCAAATCCTAACCACTCTTATACTTCTTCAGAAGGTGGGCTGGCACCCGCCAGAAGTATTTTTAGTTCCGTAAGTCCCGAATTGCTAGCAGCACTAGTTGCAACAACCGACGGGAATGCAGCGGGCCTTTTTGATATTGCTGCATTAACTCTGCCCTTTCGCTCCTCCATTTGATGGGGAGCTATTTTATCCGCTTTAGTCAAAACAATCATATAAGATACTGCAGCCTCATCCAATAATGACATCACCTCCACATCAGAAGGCTTGGTATCATGGCGTGCATCAAGCAACAAACATACCCTGCGAAGGCACGGACGAAATCTCAAATAGGTATCAACCAAGCGCGCCCATTCTAAAATTTCGGTTTTTGGAGCGCTCGCGAAACCATAGCCAGGTAAGTCCACCAACATAAGTTCACCGGCAAGATTAAAAAAGTTTATTTGCCGAGTCCTACCGGGAGTATTGGAGGCGCGGGCCAGGTTTTTTCGTCCCAGGAGAGCATTAATTAGGCTCGACTTACCCACATTGGACCGCCCAGCGAAAGCAATCTCATTTAAGCTCGCAGGCGGCAGCTGACTATAGTCAGCTGCCCCAGTCACAAACGTACACCGCTGTGTAAAGAGACGCCGAGCGTTCTCTCCAGCCTCGCAGGCCATCATTGCCCTAGGCCTTTACACCCATCCGCCGCATAATTACCCATTGCTGGATGATAGAGAGAATATTATTCCAAGTCCAATAAATCACTAGCCCCGAAGCAAACCGGGCACAAATAAAGGTAAACACTATCGGCAACAGCATCATGATCCGCGCCTGCATGGGGTCAGGGGGGGCGGGATTGAGTTTTTGCTGCATCCACATCGTCACTCCCATTGCCAACGGCCAAATACCTATAATTAGAAACTCTGGTGGAGTATATGGCAGCACTCCAAATAAATTAAAAAATGTGGTTGGATCCGGCGCGGAGAGATCTTTTATCCAACCATAAAATGGTGCGTGCCGCATTTCTATAGTTACGAAGAGAACCTTATACAGCGCAAAAAACACTGGTATCTGTATAATTATCGGCAGGCAACCTGCTAAAGGGTTGGCGCCCTCCCTCTTATACAACCCCATCATTTCAGTATTCAGCTTTACTTTGTCATCACCATATTGCTCGCGCAACTTCATCATTTGAGGTTGAAGCTTTTTGAGACGGCTCATAGCCGCATAGGATTTGTTAGCTAAAGGAAAGAAGATAAGCTTAATTATCACCGTTACAGACAAAATCGCCAAACCAATGTTGCCTAGATAACCCGTCAAATAATGAATTAAGTAAAATAGAGGTTTGGTTAAAAAATAAAACCAACCAAAATCTACGGCTAAATCAAATCTCTGGATCCCTAGTGTCTCTTCGTATCTATCTAGTAGTGTTACCACCTTTGCCCCTGCGAACAGGTGATTGGTTACCTCAATACTCTGTCCACTACTAATATTTTTTCCAGTGAGCCTATACTCCACTTGAAATTTTTCACCATCGGATCCCTCCTTATAACGAAACCTCCCTCGCATTGGAGTGGTTTGATCCGGAATTAATGCAGCCAGCCAGTACTTATCCGTTATGCCAATCCAACCACCTGTCGTTTCAATAGACTCCGAACGTGAATCCCGCAGATCATCATAGTCAACCTCTTTCAGTGTACCATTAAACACTCCAAGGGGGCCTTCATGCAGTATAAAGAACCCCAAGGTGGCAGGCTCATGAGTCCTTCGTATCAGACCATAAGGGTATAATAGGAGAGGGCCATCAGTTATATTCTGGACACGGTCCGTAATCGTAAACATATAATCATCATCAATGGCTATTAACCTCTCAAACCTGAGGCCTTCACCATTGTCCCAAGTCAAGAGAACCGGATGCCCTGGGAGCAAAGTGGAATCTTCGGACTGCCAATGGGTGCCAGGTCCAGGTAATTTCACGTCAACCCCCTCCTCTGCAACCCACCCGAACTCCGCGAAATATGGCTTTTCAGAAGCACTTGCGGCAAATAAGACTATGTTCGAGCTGTCCGGGGAAATCGACTCCCGATATCCTTCTAGAATTATTTGATCAATACGAGCACCTTGAAGTCTTATTGAGCCTGACAAGGCCGCTGCAGGATCTCCTCCATTGATCAAAATTCGCGGCTGCTCTTCCTCAACAGCCTCTGCTTCTTCCATTCCAGATACATCCGGTGTAGAGGCTCGCTCCGCACCTCGGTTTTTTGGAGCCGTTGGAGCACCGAGGGGTTCCTCAAAATTTCCCGCCCTCTGAGACGTGGGAATTTTTGGCCCAAAAGCAAACTGAAACCCCATTAAGATGGCTACGGAGATGACTATGGCCAGAATAAGATTACGCTGCTCACTCATGGGTTTTTCTCATCTGTTGGGATTGTTTGCCTTGATCTGCCTCTTTTCTTGACTGGGTCAAAACCTGCGCCTCCCCAAGGTTGACATCTAGCTATCCGTTTAATCGTATAAACCATACCCAGAATAGCTCCATGCTCTGCTATAGCTTCCAGAGCATATTTTGAACAGGATGGATAAAACCTGCATGAAGAAGGTAGATATGGAGATACTGTTAAGCGATACACAGTCACCAAACCACGTAGACCTGAAGCAAGTGGACTCATTCCGAAACCTTCACCAATCCATCCTCTGCCGGCAGAACCTTTATTTGTGCTCTCTCAAGAAGAGTCCGAAGCTCCAAAATGAGGTCGGAAAATCGCGCCTCTAATATTGGTTTTCGAGCTAGCAACACACAGTCAAGGTCCTGAACCGCATATCCAGAAAGAATCGTTGCAGCCAAAACCCTCATCCTTCGCCGGGCTCTATTTCGTTCGACGGCCTTGCCTAACCTTTTTGTCGCAGTGAATCCCACTCTACAAAGAGCCTCATTCTTCAAACTCGGAACCGCGGATGCTATCTGCAAAGAAAGAAAACGGCCCCCAGTTCGTTTTCCAGTCTCCCTGACGCGCACAAAATCGCGCCTCTTCCGAAGACGTTTCATGGATCTTTCGCCCAAGTTACGCAGAAAGGCGTTTACGTCCCTTCGCCCGCCTCCTCGATAACACCCGACGACCAGCGGCGGAGGCCATGCGAGCGCGAAAACCATGCCTCCGCTTACGCACCAATACACTTGGCTGAAACGTTCTTTTCATTCAACCGCCTCCCATTCAATCCAACAAGAAATAAGGTCAGCGGCTGTATACGAGTTCAGAGTGCGTTAGTCAATTCAGATTGGTGGGGCCAACCAGTTTAAGACTGTTCACTTGGCTGAAACGCCATATAACGATAGTTTGCAATGGATTTTGCCCCCTTCGACGCTATTATGATCGTTGCATGACCCAACAACCCCAAGAAAACGATCAAAATGCCAAAGAACCCCGCTTACCTAGCCGGGTTCTTTTTGCACGGGTAGCCGCCACTGTTATGGTCAGTGGCGCAATTCTAGCCACTTTAATGCTAGATCTGCCAAATTTTTTTACCATGGACACTCTTAAAACCCATCAGTCTACTCTTACAGGTTGGGTTGAAGCCCAAAAGTTTAAGGCTGCTCTAGCATATGTCGCATTGTACATGCTACTGGTGCTATTTCTCATTCCTGGGCCATTTTTTGCCACCTTAATAGGAGGATTTCTATTTGGACCCGTACAGGGGACGCTGCTCACAGTATTCGGGGCCACAAGTGGTGCAGTTTGCGTGTTTTTTATAGCCAAAAGCGCAGCCGGGAACCTACTCCGCAAGTGGGCTGGCCAACGAACACATGATTTCGCATCTGGCTTTCATAAAAATGCGCTTAGCTACATGTTTGTCCTCCGACTGATACCGATCTTTCCTTTTAGCCTGGTAACGATTTGTGCTGCTATGTTAGAAGTTAAAGCAACGATATTCTTTGTAGCAACAAGCCTGGGAATCATTCCGGCTGTTTACTTCGTATCTCTTGCGGGATCTAGCATTTCTGCCTTATTAGACAGCGATAAGGCCCTGACCTCTGCTAACGTCTTCACACCTGAAGCTATTGCTGCTATTGCTGGCTTGGCCCTTCTGAGTACCCTCCCAGCAATCTACAAGAAAGTCAGGCGCTAGCGTGATTTATTGGACCACCACAGTTAACCTAACCCATGGATCAGTCTTTTTGTTTCCCCTACAAAACGATCCCCATATCTTGGCTAGAATAATTAAGCTGTTATGCCTTAAGGATGTGGACTTGGGTTCAACAGGTAAAAATGTCTGAACCGATAGTCCAAGTATGTGGGCTCAATAAGAAGTTTGGCTCCGTCCTAGCAGTCAAAAATATCAGTTTCACCCTTGCTTCCGGGGAGACCATAGGTCTCTTGGGAGGCAACGGAGCTGGGAAAAGTACTACTCTCGCTATGCTGCTTGGACTTTTGCTGCCCACTTCCGGAGATATATTTGTGCTTGGATACAATATGCTCCAAAATCGGTATAAAGCCCTACCACACATGAATTTCTCTTCGCCATATGTCGACCTACCTCACCGGTTGACTGTGAGAGAAAACCTAAAGATATACGGTTGCCTTTACGGCGTTCAGAAGATCAATGAACGCATCGTAGACTTATCGCAAGATTTTGGCCTAAATCAATTTCTTGATAGGCCTTCAGGCAAACTATCAGCAGGACAGAAAACTCGTGTTGCTCTGGCAAAAGCTCTGTTAAACGAGCCAAAGTTGCTACTACTGGACGAGCCAACCGCATCTATGGATCCTGATACAGCGGACGTAATACGGCAGCATTTAATACGGTACCAGCGAGACACTGACGCCACCATTATTCTAGCCTCACACAATATGACAGAGATCGAGGAATTATGCCAAAACGTGCTGATCATGAAAAAGGGTGAAATAGTCGCCCAAGGCTCCCCCGCCAACCTTGTTGCTAAATTCCGACGCAAAAATCTAGAGCAAGTCTTTATAGATATTGCTCGACACCATGAACCGATGCGACAAAAAAACGAGGACGCAGGATGAACACTGTATCGCACTCCGCTATTCGCATTTGGGGGTTAGCACTCCGACACTACTTTTTGATTAAAGGTTCGTGGCCGCGGATTCTTGAACTAGTTTACTGGCCGGCATTACAGATGACGCTGTGGGGTTTCATTACGATTTTTTTTGAAACTCACAGTTCCTGGTTAGCGCAAGCGGGCGGCATACTAATAACAGCCATATTATTATGGGACATAATGTTTCGGAGCCAATTGAGCTTTTTCCTGAGTTTTCTTGAGGAAATTTGGTCTCGGAATTTAGGCCATATTTTCGTCAGCCCCATACGCCCTTTCGAAATCATAGCAGCCCTATTGATGGTAAGCCTAATCCGTACCCTCGTTGGGGTAGGCGCTGCAGCTCTATTAGCCATTTTGATATTTGACGTATCTATTTTTTCCCTGGGAGCTCCCCTGGCCCTCTTCTTCTTGAACTTGACCCTGATGGGCTGGAGCCTTGGACTAGTAGTGAGCGCGTTAGTACTTAGATTCGGCCAAGGGGCTGAGAGCCTAGGCTGGGCTGCGATCTTTCTTCTTCAGCCAATTAGTGGAGTGTTTTACCCCATCAATGTTCTGCCCGAGTGGCTTCAGCCTGTTGCCTTTTTAATTCCTGTTTCGCATATATTTGAGGGCCTACGATCCATTCTTATAGAGCAAACGTTCCGAGCAGATCTTTTACTCAACGCCTTTAGCCTTAATCTAGTCTTTGTTTTGTTGAGCCTAACAGTTTTTTTTGTGATATTAAGGTATGCGCGCATACATGGGCAACTACTTCAAATGGGCGAATGACTGATAAGGTAGATAAAAATGGGACTTCTTGCACTCGTTGGTGGTGGGTACGACATGCACCGGTAACCGCGAACAAAGGGCGCATGTATGGCGCATCAGACCCGAAAGCTGATATAGCTACTCCAGAAATATATAAGGGCTTAGCTGCGCTTCTTCCTAACGAAGGAATTTGTGTAACTAGCGCTCTTCAGCGCACACAACAAACTCTACAGGAAATCCGCACTCATGGTTTAATAGCAGATAAAGCAAGGGTGGAACCCGGGTTGTCTGAGCAAAATTTTGGAATATGGCAGGGACGCCCATATGAACAAATACCAAGTCTCGCAGCGCCCCGGTTGCATAAATATTGGTTCACAACTGCCGACCATGCCCCACCGGAAGGAGAGAGCTTTATAGATCTCACAATCAGAGTTAAAGAGGTGATCAAAAGGCTAACAAACCAGTATAGAGGAAGAGACATTATTGCGGTCGCACATGGCGGACCGATCCGTGCAGCTCTTGGCCATGCCCTCAACCTAAGCGCAACAAATTGTCTAGGCTTCGAAACCGAAAACCTATCAGTGACACGCCTAGATTTTGAGCCCAATTCCAAGCCGGGGCTAGATTGGTATGTAAGGTTTACCAATCTAGTGCCTAAAGACTTCTAGCCGGGTCCCGAAAACGTTATGATTTAACATGATTATTAATCCCTAGGATTCTTTATCCGTCAAATCACTAGATGATGAGGTGCACAGAAATTATTTTTACCCCGCTTTAATGCAAATCTCGACTCATTGGCCCACACAAATCCAAAAATTTTAGCCAAAGAGCCAAGGTTTGCATCAAAAGGAACACAAATTCCGGGTCACAACCCACTTAGTTTTTTGATCACAAGGATCAATAGTGGATGCACGAAACATCCAATGACAAACAGGGTAGTACTATAATGCATAAACTTCGTTTGCTCCAATTTATTGCAGCACTTGCGTATTCCATCTTCGGTACTGTTGGGCCGGGCAATGCGCAAGACCCCCAAAAACTAGTTGAGGATTCCGCCGCATTAGCCAAATCACTTTTGGCAGATCCAGTCTGGGCTATCTACCAGGAACAATTTCGACAGGCTAAGGGTGTGGTCATAGCACCTGATATATTGAAGGCAGGACTATTAGTAGGTGCGGGCGGAGGCCAGTGCCTCGTTTTGGCACGAAATGAATCGGGGACGAACGGTTGGTCCTCGCCATCGTTTTGCGGCATTGGAGAAGCTAGCATTGGGCTCCAGATAGGAATTCAGAAACTCGAGGTGATGTTATTAGTCATGAATGAACAGGCGCTCCAATACATTGCCTCCGGGACAGCAACGTTAGGGGGCGAAGCTGGAATGTCTGTGGGCCTGATAGGAAGCACCATAGAAAGTTCTACCACCTTAAATCTAGATTACGATATCGTTGCCTTTGCCCGAGGCAAAGGATTTTATGGCGGCGTCGTATTAGATGGTGGGTACATCGGCCCCGACAAGGCATACAATAAGGCCTACTACGGCCGAGCCATAACGGCAAAACAGATACTGTTCTCTGATACCTCAGACAACGGGAGAGCTACGACATTGCAGGCAGCCCTGGCAACCCAATAGAGCTTGACGCTAAAAAAACGGGGCGCAGGCTAAAATTAAAAGAGCAGTTATGCCTGCGGCTGTTAGGGCTAGTTTGACAACTTGGACCAAATCTTTTGGGGAGGGAGGCGGACCATCTCCCAAATATGGTCTCTCAACCTGGCCAGAAAGATAACGTCTTGGGCCCTCTAGAGTGATATCTAGTGCTCCCGCTATCACTGATTTTGCTAACCTATACTTAATACCTTGACCTACTAAAATCATTCTTCGTCCCTGAAGCAGGGCGCCTATAGCAGAGGTTTCTGAGAACAATAAGATAGCACATAGCAGCAATATCGAACCTAACCATGATAAGAGCCCATCCACCGCAACTATAAGGCCTNTGCTGAATATTAAATACTCACGAGAAGCGCGACATGACGCAGAAAACTTTAGTCCATAATACATGAAACATCCTGGTAGCCCGAGTACCATATAAAACAACACGGGTCCGATGAAGTCAGATATAAAGTTTGTTACCACTGATTCTATTCCAAGCCGAGTTATTTCATCTGAGTTGGAGTAAGTGGCATCACGAGAGGAAAAAGCCTGGAGCTGTTGCCTGGCATCCTCTGTACTACCCAATTCGAGCGACGACGCCAANAGGTTGCCTGTTTTCCANGACCTTCCAACACTTACCAAACTCGTCACAATCGCTAATTCTAGGACCCAGCCAAGAGGGACCTCCCTGAAAAACCAATGGACGAGTACACCAACCAAAGCAGCTAAGCTTAGCGTACACACAAGACTAAGCGCACCGCGTATTAGGAGAGTATTGGAAGAACGGCCTTGCCGATCTAATTTCTCGGCCAACTTTTCCGTCAAATGGTTCAAAATATTTTTTGGNTGCCATAAGCTGCTGCCCGCATGAAACCAGCTGCCAGCATATAAATCAATAATTATGGCTCCAAACAAACACCAGAGTGTACTGAAACTATTCATAAACACATATAACATTAGTTAACGACATTGGCCAACTATCGTTAGTCCTCAGCCGGCAGCCTATTTTTTAGCCAGTCCGAATGTGAAATGTGATCCTCCTTTGTCGTGCTCTCCACAACACTCAGCCCATTCGGATCCCTAGCAGACATGTCCGCATCCGCTCCGAAGAACACAACCATCCAATTCTCTCTCCCGCTAATTCCCGCCCCAATTACAGCAGTTCGTCCCATTTTGTCTTGGGAATTAACGTNGGCACCTTCATCTCCAGTATCGTCGAGGTACCATGGAAAGCCGTTCGCATTAGCAGAGTTCGACCGAGCTCATCACGAGCATCAACACCTGCACTTTACCTCAAAGACGCTGTCACCATAGCAAGCTGCTGTGACATCACACCAGTCACCAGCAGGCTAACCTCTCGCGTTCCTGCACTTATCCAATCGCCAGGGATAAAAGCCAAACAGACCATAACTGCATCTATGAAAAAACTACGTCAATAATTACACAAGGCCTTGAGCATGGTCACTCGTATTTCCNGAGAAACTCCACAAAAAATTATTACTTGCGATACACGAATAAAGCACTGAGTAANTGCTGCCTACCCTCATAGCCAGGCCATGCCCAAGAAGACTTGTTATCATGCCGCAGAAGCATCAAAATAGCGGTCCTTAATATTTGATGTGGATTGGATGTGGGGGATAGATACGATGGTTAGTGCCGAATTGCGAGGGGTTTACTGCCCCGTACTAACACCCTTTGATAAGCAATTGAGGCCAGATGCAAGTCGTTTTGTAGAACATTGCAAAAGCCTTTTGCGACAAGGATGTCATGGACTTGCCGTATTTGGAACAACTGGGGAAGCAAACTCTCTCTCGGTTAAAGAACGGATTGAGCTTCTGGAGGAGCTCTTAAAAGCAGGCATACCACCAGAGCTGATCGCTCCNGGAACAGGATGTGCCGCTTTAACAGATACCATCGCCCTGACCCGACACGCATTTGAAGCAGGCTGCGCAGGGGTACTGATGCTCCCTCCCTATTACTACAAGCCTGTTGAAGAGGAAGGTCTTTACAGGTCATTCGCCACTGTTATTGAAGACATCGGGAATAATGGATTGAAGGTGTATTTGTATCACATTCCGCCATTCTCGGGAGTACCTCTAGAAATAGGATTAATAAAAAAACTGGTCAAAGACTTCCCTCATAACGTGGTTGGGCTCAAAGACTCTTCGGGGGTCTGGGAGTACACGGATACCCTACTAAAAACCCTACCTGATTTCGGTGTATTCAGTGGCTCAGAGGTTTTTCTTCGGGATAATCTTTTAGCGAAAGGATGTGGCACAATAACCGCTTCTGCAAACATTAACGCTCCTGCAATTTGCTCTCTCTTCGAAAATTGGGATGGTTCGAACGGCACCTCAAAACAAGCCGAAATCACAACAGTTAGGAAAGCTATCCAAAANTTTCCACTAATTCAGGCCCTAAAGACTGTTCTTGCTGACAGCCTAAAAGACGATGCATGGTTGACAGTCCGTCCACCACTGCTACCTCTTACACCCATTGCCCGCAAAACCCTGTTAGAATCTCTTGCCGAAGTAGGATATACACCACCCACTGAAATTGCGACTGATTAGATTGTGTAGAACGAATCGTCGTCTATCAAGTTTTTAGAAGAACAAATGTCCACGTGCCCGTTTCGCTTTCCCTTTCCGGTAAAACTGAGACGAAGTAAGAGAGCTAGGAGGCTCTCACTAACCATTGATGTCGCCGATGGAAGTGCCTTGCTAGTACTTCCAACAAGGGCCTCAATTCGGGAGGGCCAACGCTTCTTGCAACGCCAAACTAAATGGATCCTCGAAGAACTTGAAAAACTCCCTCCACGCCAATCGTTTAACNACGGAGNAACCTTTCGCATACTAGGCAACCCATACAGGATCAGACACCTCCCGCTCCTACCAAAAGAAATTCGGCGAGAAGGCCGGGATCTAGTTGTTGGTGGTTATGCCGAACCGAATACAGAGGTGATTAAATGGCTAAAGGAATTTGCAAAAGAGTCTTTGGTAGAAGCTTCGACATCCAAGGCAAGATCTCTCGGCCTGCCTCCACCCCCCATATCAATTCGAGACCCAAAGACTAGTTGGGGAAGTTGCTCTGAAGGTGGGTCCGTATCTTTCTCGTGGAGACTAATTCTCGCACCTCCTTGGGTAATGGACTATGTGGTATCGCATGAAACTGCCCATCTATTGCAATTCAATCACAGCAATGAATTTTGGGCTATTGTGCAAAGCGTATGCCCACGCTACAAACAAGCCAAGGTGTGGCTAAAGACAAAAGGGCAGCNCCTTTTAAGAGTTGGCTAAAGACCTGACATTACTTCGCCCCAAATTCTGGCGGGCAGCCCACCGCCTGACACTCCTTCCATGGGAGTGGCATCGTCGTTCCCGAGCCAGATACCCAATGTCAGATTTCCCCGATATCCAATAAACCAAGCATCTCTGAAATCCTGACTGGTTCCTGTTTTTCCAGCGGCACCTTGTAGNCCTGCCTTGGCGCCTGTACCATCCTCAATGACAGCTNGCAACAAATGATCCATGGANGCAACAACAGCCCCATCGAGAACCTGCCGACGAATGCCGTCAGACATGCGCTTGTAGAGCACCTGCCCTTCCCGATCCGTAATTTTTACAATCCCGTGAGGCCAAACAAGTGAACCGCCATTAGCTACAGCGGCATACGCAACACTCAGGTCCAGCAGTGTAACCTCAGCTGTTCCAAGAACTAGACTAGGGCTATCACGAATGGGGCCAGTCACACCCAGCCGCCGGGCCATTTCTAAAATCCTCCCCCGCCCGATTTTCTCCCCAAGCCGAACGGCCACGGTATTCACCGAATTCGCAAAAGCATCCTTTAAGCTTAGTCGGCCAGCATAATGCCCATCATAATTTCTGGGGCTCCAACCATTAACAACTATTTGATTAGCNGAAAAAGTATCTGATGGAGTTAATCCCCTTTCCAAGGCTGCCAAATAGGCGAAAAGCTTAAAGGCTGACCCCGGCTGTCTACGGGCCTGCACCGCTCTATTGAACTGGCTCTTAGAGTATTCATGTCCGCCAATCATAGCGCTAACCGCGCCATCCGGCCGAATTATTATAAGGGCCGCTTGATCAGCTGAACGGCTTTTGAGTTCACTGAAATAGTCACGGAAAACCCTTTCCCCTATCATTTGGTGGACCGGTTCAAAAGTAGTATCAACAATTATATCCCGATCAGGTTGGCCGATTAGCGAAGGCACTTGAAGCAAAATCCAATCCACAAAATACTGGACGTTGCTCCCTCCTGTATACGCCCCCAACGGCATGGCTGGACGTTGCCGCGCCCCTTCTGCCGCTACTTGTGATATATAACCAGCCACTACCATGCTATTTAATACTTGGGAGGCACGCGCTTGAGATCTCTTGAGATCATTAGTTGGTGCATAACGAGTGGGAGCCTTAAGCAGACCCGCTAACATTGCACATTCAGCTAGGTCTAACGCTCTGGCAGATTTACCGAAATAACGCTTGGCCGCCGCTTCAACTCCGTAAACTCCAGCCCCCAAATAAACCCTGTTTAAGTAAATAGTCAGTAGTTGATTTTTGGTNAAGCGGTACTCAAGCCAAAAGGAAAGCAAAAGCTCCTTGTATTTCCTGCGTATACTCCGCTCAGGCGTTAGGAAGACGTTCTTAGCTAACTGCTGGGTAATCGTGCTTCCCCCTTGTACGACCCTGCCCGCACGCAGGTTATGGAAAACTGCTCGCAAGATCCCAAACCAATCCACTCCGTGATGTCGGAAGAATCGCCTATCCTCCGTAGCAAGAACCGCGGCTGGAAGTTCTTCCGGTAACTCAGCGAGTTGAACTANGTCAGCATGGACAGCTCCGGAAGTTCCTATAACAGATCCGTTCACCCCGACGATCGTGATCCCTGGAGCCCGGAAATTACCCGTTAATACCTCAGGATTGGGAAGGTCATGTGCAAAATAAATGGTAGTCAATACCAAAGCAGTTGCAAACCACACAAAGGCCACAATCGTGCAGTATGTCAGCCGCTTCAATATTTTACTAGGCGTGCCCTTAGCCTTCTCTCGCCTACGGGATGGTTTCCGATGCTCTTTAGCAGACTTAGAGCGGCGGCCACCACTCACCATGAACTACGCTCCAGCGACATCGCTCCTAATCAGACATCCAGATGCTCCACGTCCAGAGCATGCGTTTGAATAAACTCCCGACGAGGCTCAACGTCTTCNCCCATCAAAGTTGTAAATAAATTATCAGCGGCGTCCGCATGACTGACCGTAACCTGAGATAAGTTCCGTGCCTCCGGATCTAAAGTTGTCTCCCATAGNTGCTCTGGGTTCATTTCACCCAACCCTTTGTATCGTTGAATAGTTGTGCCTTTGCGCCCTAGCGACAAAACAACCTCAAATAATTCCGTTGGCCCGTGAATTATTTGAATNCCAGTTTTTGACTCAAATTGCGCAGGCCTCTCAAACATGCTCTGCAGCTCTTCCGCGTCTTCGTTGAGTGCACGGGCCTCAGCACTGTTGATCAACGCCTCATCAATTTCATAGCGGCTAACCACTCCCCGGCGATTATGTTCAAACGACAAAGCCTTGCCTGGAATTCCTTTTCCACTCCACCCGTCTTCGCCTGGAAGAGCCAAAACGTTCAGACGCTGGGCAATATAGCCTGCCGCATTTTCAATATTTTGTTCATCATCGAGCAGCGCTGGATTTAAGACCCCAGATATGGCCGCTTGTTCTATGAGGGGTGCAATAATCCGGTCAGCCAGTTTTTTTAACAAGTTACACTGCATCCGAGCCTTATCCAAAATTTGCCGCAAATCATCCCCAGCATGCCCTTTTTGTTGCACCCCTGGACCAACCAGAAGACGAGTATCCTTGAGACCTTCATCAATAAGAAAATCATCCAGCGCTCTTTCATCCTTTTTGTATACCTCAGCACTTCCCTTTTTTATCTTAAATAGAGGAGGTTGAGCGATATACAGATATCCACTCTCCACCAAGGTAGGCATATGCCTATAGAAAAAAGTTAGGAGCAAAGTACGAATGTGGGATCCATCAACATCAGCATCGGTCATTATAATCACTTTATGATATCGAATCTTTGCAATATCTACGTCGTCCCCTATCCCCATTCCCAGAGCTGAAATCATTGTGCCAATTTCTGTAGAGGAGAGCATTTTATCCACCCTCGCCCGTTCGACATTTAAAATTTTTCCTCGGAGGGGGAGGACAGCTTGATTTGTCCTATTCCTTCCTTGCTTTGCCGAGCCACCCGCTGAGTCACCCTCCACAAGAAATAACTCACTCTTTGCTGGGTCACGTTCCTGGCAATCAGCTAGCTTCCCAGGAAGCGAGGTCACATCAAGAACACCCTTTCTCCGGGTCAAATCCCTAGCCTTTCTCGCCGCTTCCCGAGCTACAGCAGCTTCAATCACCTTATTTACAATCAATCGTGCTTCCTTTGGGTTCTCCTCAAACCATTGCCCAAGTCTATCGGCCACAACACCATCAACGACTGGTCTTACTTCAGAACTAACTAATTTATCTTTTGTTTGAGATGAAAATTTTGGATCTGGCACTTTAAGGGANAACACACAAGTAAGGCCCTCTCGCATATCATCTCCACCAAGCTGTAATTTTTCTTTTCTTGTACTTCCCAGTTCTGATGCATAAGTATTGATCGTCCGAGTTAGCGCTGAACGAAACCCAGCTAGATGGGTGCCTCCGTCACCCTGGGGAATATTATTAGTAAAGCACAGCATATTTTCGTGGTAGCTGTCGTTCCATTGCAACGCGACATCTACAATAATATCGTCCCTTTCGTCGGTAATACACACCGCAGGCATATGTAAGGCTTGTTTATTTCGATCGAGATACTCGACAAATGCCGCAATGCCACCCTCGTACAACATATCAACTATAACNGGTTCCACCCCCCTGCTATCCTCTAGGATTATCCTTATCCCCGAATTCAAGAAGGCCAGCTCCCGGAGTCGATGTTCCAGGACATTTAAGTCAAACAAGATGTTNGAAAATGTGTTAACTGAAGGCTTAAAAGTAATGCGCGTGCCACTTTGGGCTGTGGTATTTGCCTCTGAGACAAGAGCCTCTTCCGGCTCCCCGTGCTGAAATACCATGGAATGGTACTGTCCACCTCTCCAAATCTCTAGCTCTAGCCGCTCTGATAACGCATTAACAACAGACACTCCTACTCCATGCAAGCCCCCNGAAACCTTATATGAATTCTGATCAAATTTTCCCCCAGCATGCAATTGGGTCATGATCACCTCCGCNGCTGAAACACCTTCTTCCTCATGTATATCAGTTGGGATCCCTCGACCATTGTCGGTCACCGAAACAGATCCATCGGGATTTAGAGTGACTTTTACTTCATCACAAAAGCCGGCCAACGCTTCGTCTATCGCGTTATCCACCACCTCAAAAACCATGTGATGCAGACCTGAACCATCGTCAGTATCTCCGATATACATGCCCGGCCGTTTTCTAACGGCGTCCAACCCACGAAGAACCTTTATAGAATCAGCGCTATAATCAGCCGAGGATTCGTTAGAAGTATTTTTGTCAGTCATAAATTAAGTTCCCTCATACTCAAATTTCGGACAGCCCCGCCTGAGACACACAAGAACTGGGCGCGGGAACCAAAGTTTGAGAACAACTCATCTGAGGTTCCAGTCATCCAAACTTGACTCCCTAGGGAACATAATGCCTCAGTGAGCGCACCCCGATGCACCTGATCCAAGTGGGCCATTACCTCATCCAGTAATATCAGGGGGGTCTGACCAAACAATTTGGATTGGGCCCGCGCATGAGCCAATATTATCGAGACCAGCAACATTTTTTGTTCCCCAGTGCTACAATGTTCAGCAGGCATATCTTTCGCCACATGCCTCACGGATAAATCAGTGCGATGGGGACCCACGGCTGCCCCCCCTCTCTCGGCGTCTTCTCCCCTAGCGGCGGCAAAGGCACTTTGCAAGCGCTCCTCGACCTCTAAAGCCGGCATGTCCCGCAACCAGTCCTCGGCCACACCAACCAACTCCATTTTAGCTGGCGGGAACAAAGTACCGAAAGGACTAGTCAGAGCAGTGTTTAACCGCCAAAGTGCCTCGTGACGAGCCGCCGAGATTGCAACAGCACTCTCCGACAGTGTGCGTTCTAAGGCATCCAACCACTCACTGTCATCCGGCCTATAACGAAGTATCCGTCCTCTTTCTGCCAGGGTACGCTGATAGGCAACTAAGCGGGCACTGTGGCCCGGATCGAACCCTCCAACCAGCCTATCAAAAAAACGCCTTCTGTCTCCCGGCGAGTCTATAAAGATGCGATCCATCTGCGGCGTCAGCCAAATGGCATGGAGCTCGCGCGCAAGACCCTCTTGGCTAGAGCTCTGGATTCCCTGCACTCGCACTTCTCTTTTTCCCGCAGATTTATTAGAGGTTCCTGTTCCGATGTGAATACTGCCCCCAGCGGTACTCAATTCAACTGATACTCCCCATACCCTTTCCTCACCACCTCTTCGTCTCATATCCATCATACGAGCACCTCGAAGGCCTCGGCCGGGGGCTAAGAGAGAGAGCGCTTCCAATAAATTAGTCTTACCAGCACCATTCCCGCCAATTAAAACAATTGGACCAGGGCCTACGTCCAACACGAGGTGGGCGTAGGATCTGAACTGAGTAAGTACGATTTTTTCCACCGATAGCCTGAAGGGATGCACTTCTCCACTCTCGGCCACCCGCCGATCTAGCAGTTCCACGTTACCTCGCCCGACTCCACCCACCGGAAGTCAGTTAGCCAATCAGCCCCCATCGCCTGGGCGNCATCGCTGAACCTCCGTTTCTCATGAAAAAAAACCAACGTTTTAGCCTAAACTCGCATGGGCATGAGGACATAAATAGTTCCGGGATCGTTGCTGTCTCCAACCACAGCTGGTGACGCTCCATCCTCCATCTTAAAGGAAATACGATCGCCTNTTATTTGTTCCGTCATCTCCAGCAAGTAGCGCGCATTAAAGCCGACTTCTAAATCATCCGCATCGTAGTCGACNTCTAACTCTTCGGAGGCACTACCCTGATCCGGTATGTGGGTACTCAAAAGAAGTCTATTTTTTTCCAAAGCCAATTTGATAGCTCTAGTCTTGTCTTTTGAAACGGTTGAGACCCTGTCCACAGCTTTCGAAAACAGCGCATTGGTTAGCGATAATACCTTACTATTCCCGTCGGGGATAACCCGCTGGTAGTCGGGAAAAGTTCCGTCAATCAACTTTGTAGTTAGCACCACAGAACCTGCTGAGAACCTCGCTTTTGTATCCGAAAGCGACAGCACCACTTCCCCATCTATGGTCTCAAGTAGCTTGCGTAGCTCTAATACCGCTTTTCGTGGCAAAATTACACTTGGCATCTTATCTGCACCCTTCGGCAGGTCCACGTCAACCCTTGCCAGCCGGTGGCCATCCGTCGCAACGGCTCGGAGATTGTTNTGTTGTCCCTCGATTATAGGGTGGAGAAAAATACCATTCAAATAATAGCGCGTCTCCTCTGTCGACATTGCAAAGCGTGTCCGATCAATCAGCTCACAGATTGCCTCTGAAGGCATAGGAAACTCAGCACCCCAATTACCTTCGCTCGCAGCGGGAAAATCTTCCACCGGTAAACTGGCAAGTGAAAAGAAGGTATGCCCGGACCTCAAAGAAAGCTGTCCCTCTGTCCCACCTAATTCCAGCTCCACCTCACTGCCGTCAGGTAATTTACGAACTATATCGAACAGCATATGGGCAGGCGCAGTGACAGATCCTGAAGCTTTGACCTCAGCTGACGTCTTATCATATACCCATATATCCATATCAGTGGCCGTTANGCCCAATTGGTCACCCTCCGCAGTCAGCTGAACGTTGGATAATATTGGGATAGTGTTGCGACGCTCCACCACACTCTGGACGTGCTGGAGAGACTTAAATAGCGCCGAGCGCTTAATGATCAGTTTCATTTGTTGCCATCACCTATAGCTGTTAGTGGCGCAAAGCCACCACGACAGGGGGCCGCCTCTCGCGCCCCCCTCAGTCAGGATATTATACCAGATATAGGGCCCACAGAGCAGCTTTTTCATCCGCNCCACTTCTGCTGATTCAGGTTAAGATTCCAGCATTCGCCTTAAAAGCTCAACATCCTCAGCAAAACCAGTATCAGAGTTACACAGCTGATCAACCTTCTTAATCGCATGCATAACAGTTGTGTGGTCCCTATTCCCAAATTTCCTNCCTATTTCGGGGAGAGACCGGGATGTAAGCTGCTTTGTCAAAAACATCGCAACCTGTCTCGGTCTGGCAACCATTTGTGCCCGACGGGCGGAACTCATTTCAGCAACCCGTATATTATAATAATCCGCGACCCGGCGCTGAATCTCCTCTATGGTGACCCTGCGATTGTGGGCCCGCAATAGATCATGGAGAACATCTTGAGCCGAATCCAAAGTAAGTGGCCTGCCAACGAGAGTAGAGTGGGCGACCAACCGGTTTAGGGCCCCCTCCAACTCACGAACATTCGACGTTATTTTATGAGCTAGAAATTCCAAAACTTTATCAGGAACCTTTGAACCAGCATATCCTTCTGCCTTGGCCTGCAATATACCCAGGCGCAGCTCGTAGGAAGTTGCATGAACCTCGGCAACTAAGCCACAACCCAACCGCGACCGCATACGCTCTTCCATACCCTCCAAATCGGCAGGAGATCGATCACCAGAAACGACTATCTGATGCCCTTGATCAACTAAAGCATTAAAAGTGTGAAAGAACTCTTCCTGGGTGGCATCTTTACCATCCATAAATTGCACATCATCGATCATTAGCACATCAGCTGAACGCAATAACTCCTTAAAACTCATTATATTCTTAAACCTCAGGGCCCTAATGAACCGATACATAAATTTTTCAGCTGATAGGTATATCACCCTTCGCGCAGGCTGCTTTTGCCTTAACCGCCAAGCGATTCCTTGCATCAAGTGGGTCTTACCCAGGCCAACACCCCCATAGATGAACAATGGATTAAAAGGCACGTCATCCGACTCGCCTACCCGCCTTGCAGCGGCGTGAGCAAATTCATTGGGCTTTCCTACAACAAAGTTTCCAAAAGTAAGTTTCGGATCAAGTAGTGGAGCTAAGTCCTCTGTATCACCGGATGCCGTCCCGTTTGCCGAAGTCACCCCACCGAGGCTGGATTTGCTCTCTCTCGGCTCAGAATCTAGCCCCTCCTCCGGCTTACTCTCAGACACTATAAAATCTACGGTGTTAACCGATGGATCTTCCAGCCGCCACAGAGCCCGAATTCGGTCCCCGTAACGAGGGGCTACCCAGTCACGGGTGAAACGGGACGGCGCTTTCAACACTAGAGCATCCCCAACAAGACTAGCTAGGTCGATGTTTTTCAGCCAATTATCAAACGTAGTAGCCCCAAATTCGGATTTCAGCCGGTCGCGCACTCTCAACCAGCTACCCTGCTTAGCGAGCATACCTTGACCCACCACCATTGCGCTATCTGACCTCTCAACCACAGACTTCCCCGACAAATGGCGCACCAGTTATCACACAGTCAACATTTNCCAGGCTANCAATATAGATACAAACTTTTACATTACACATAAGTAATCCAACCGCCTGGATACAATAAGGTTAAGTATTCGCAAGNTTCTCCACAATAAAACCTGCCNCGCTTCGGGGTTTTACTAGTCTGGATTCGCACTTTATAACTCTTAACACTACTGTATAGCGCATTCAGCACGATATATGTATATGCAATTACTTACCTATACTTCCGTTACACGTTCCCTCAACGAGGTTACACATTACCCACAGCTAACCGCAGGCGCAAGAACATCGTGCCGCGAAATCACAAATTTGAAAAAAATTTTTCCTACTTGGCGGTTACACTGAGTTTTGGCCGACAGAACCCAAAAAGAGTACAGACAAATTTTGCTTATATAGAGGTGNGCTCTTTAGCCAAAACTCAAAAACCAAAGATTACATTGACCTGATTCGGGCCGACAAACGCGACAGTTTCCGCCGCATAGCGTTCCGGTGCACGGTCCCCCGTTGTGCCCCTCGAGCCAACTGGGGCTCGGTCGCCGCCAAGGCGACTTTAGCTGCCTCACGATCGCCATTTGCAATGGCTTCCTCAACACCTTTAACATAAGTTCGCAAGCGGGCACGCCAGACGCCATTTACGGCCCGACGCCGAAGGTTTCGACGAATTCGTTTTTCCGCTGATTTATGATTTGCCATTAAAACCCACTTAATTGTCATTAACAAAAGCAGCAGCCATAGACCTCTGCTGAAGGGCGCCTTATAAACAAGCTAATGGAAATCGTCAACGCACCATAAACAGTGAAGTCTACCTATTCTGAAAGACAGGCTTCCTTTTCTCCATAAAAGCCCGCATACCTTCTCCCCTATCTTCCAAAGCGAATGTCGAATAAAATAGTCTTCGCTCAAAGAGAACTCCCTCCGACAAACCTGTCTCCGCAGATCGGTTGACGGACTCTTTGGCCATGGCAACTGCTGGCATCGAGAATCCTGCAATTTCTTCCGATATTTGCAATACCTCCTTAAGCAAATCCGACAGTGGATAAACTCTGCTTACTAGCCCTGCCCGCTCGGCCTCTTCCGCGTCCATAGTGCGTCCAGTAAGAATCATATCCATTGCCTTAGACTTCCCCACAATTCTAGGTAAACGCTGTGTACCACCAGAACCTGGAAAAGTTCCCAGTCTTATCTCAGGTTGGCCAAACACTGCATTATCAGCAGCAATTACAAAATCGCACATTAAAGCCAACTCGCATCCACCCCCTAAGGCGTACCCAGCTACGGCTGCTATTACTGGTTTTCTGCAGCGAGTTATGCGTTCCCATTTGGAGATAAAATCGTTAGAGAACGCCTCCGCATAGTCTTTCTCAACCATCTCTTTTATATCAGCCCCAGCAGCGAAAACTTTCTCGCTGCCTGTAACCACTATAGCTCCAATACCGCCGTCAGCCTCATACATATCAAGGACATGGTTCAACTCGGAGATCAAACTACTACTGAGAGCATTTAAGGCATCCGGCCTATTCAATCTTATAAGCCCAGTAGAACCACGCTTCTCAACAACTATATTTTCAAAACTCATTCCCATTGGCACACCACTCCTATTTGGCAAACTTACCAATATTTATACTTCCAATCTCAACACTTCCATAGGAAGCCTTGATTACGCAACACTATCTCACTGGGCCTATCGTTGGCAGCTCGAACAAAAAAAAGTGCTGCGATTAGATTGAACGACACGCCCGATATAGTGGGTCAGCGGACCATTTATGCAAGGTTGTCCTTCCCTATTGTATACCTTGAAAGAATGCTGGAAGTAACCCAGCTCGCCCGAGGCCTGGACATAATCACGAAGGGACGATCCACCGGCCTCTATTGCTTCCGTTAATACCTTGCGGATTGCCGCTACAAGCCGCTCTAGGCGCACCCCTTTAATGTTGGCGCCAGCCCGTCTCGGCGAGATTCCTGCCAAAAAAAGGCTCTCACAGACATAAATATTTCCCAAACCAGCCACTATCCGCTGATCCATCAGTAAATTTTTTATTGGAGCCTTACGCCCTAAGAGCCGGTGGCGTAGCCAGCANTCGTTAAATTCTTTGGTCAATGGTTCTACCCCCAACAACCGGATAGCAGGATGCTCCATAAGGTCCCTACGTTTTGTTAAATCCACACTCCCAAATCGACGTGGATCGTTGAATTTCATCGTCGTTCCATCACTGAGACTAAGAATAACGTGATCGTGCCGTTCAGGTTTTTCCTCCTTACCAATAACTAGCCGCCCCGACATTCCGAGGTGGATGATAACCACAGACTCTTCACTCAGGTTCAACAATAAATATTTTCCGCGGCGATCAATTGATGTAACCATCTTTCCTANTACCCGCTCTGCAAACGAAGTCGTGATAGGCCTGCGAAAATCGGTTCGTCGAACAACTACGCCCTCGATAGCCTTGTTCAATATTGATTTGGAGAGCCCCCGCCGGATGGTTTCAACTTCTGGTAGTTCAGGCATAGTCATGCATCCCTATTTGTGACAAACCATAGTAGCCCTCCTCACCTTGGTGCGCTATGGTCTATCATATGACCGCCAGCCAGACCCATAATGTTAAGGACGGCTTCGCAACATTTGGCCAGCGAACTGTGCCTGTCGATGAAAAAGAGGCCTTAGTTCGCAAAGTCTTCAATAGCGTAGCAGGTCGTTACGACCTTATGAACGACCTCATGAGTGGCGGTTTACATCGCCACTGGAAACGGAGACTGGTTAGTTCACTACTGGAATACCCTGTACCCGAACTACTGGACCTTGCAGGCGGATCCGGCGATATAGCAATATCCGCNTTGCAAAGAAAGNCAGGTAGGCTGGGACAAGTAACAGTTTGTGATATCAACTTTGAAATGCTAAAGGTTGGTCGAGACAGGGCCTGGGACAGAGGCCACCTGGACAAGCTTAATTGGATGTGCGGCAACGGCGAACAACTTCCCTTCCCAAATGCGCATTTTGACGCCTGTACACTGTCGTTTGGGCTACGCAATATGACCCACCCTGAAAAAGCTCTGGCAGAAATATACCGGGTATTGAAACCAGGGGGTAGGCTCCTGATACTTGAGTTTACACCAGACATTGTCCCAGCCCTCCAACCTCTTTACAACCTTTATTCCCAACGGATCATTCCTGTCATAGCTAAACAAGTTACAAAAGATGTAGAGCCCTATACCTATCTCGTGGAGAGCATCCGTCGCTTCCACAAGTCAGGTCAAATTACAAGCTTGTTAACTGCCCAAGGCTTTGCGGGCATCAAGGCCCGGAGCCTCTCAGCTGGAATAGCAAGCCTCCACAGCGCTTGGCGGAGTTAGCAAACAGCACGAAACATGCAAGTTATTAGAAATACAACTCGTCTAGCATATCTTGGTTGGCTCCTTGCCCGCAATGACGCCTTGGAAGTACTGGAACCCACTAATGTGCCTAGATACTTGTTGCGAGCACTTAGGTTCATAGCACGCGGCAACAATAACCTGAGCTTAGGTGAAAGGTTGGCAAAAGTGGCCATTCTCGCAGGGCCTACTTTCATAAAATTGGGACAAGCCGTTTCAACCCGAGCCGATCTTTTCGGACCAGAGATAACCCATGAATTGGCAAAACTTAGGGATCGTTTACCTTCATTTCCTGCAGAACAAGCCAAGAACACTATTTCAAAAGAACTTGGGGAGCCCATTGAACAGCTTTTTTCAAGCTTTGAAGACACGCCAATCGCTGCTGCGTCCATCGCTCAAGTTCATTTTGCTACCACGTTGATGGGGGAAAAAGTTGCCATAAAAATACTACGGCCTGATATAGAAAAGGCTTTCTCACGTGACTTGGAGTTATTGCGATGGACTGCGCAGCTGGCCACTTCCCTGCGGCCTACTTTGAAACGTCTCCGGCTGGGGGAAGCCGTGGAGACCCTTGCCGAAACGACCAGAATTGAGATGGACCTTCGTCTGGAGGCGGCAGCGGCCGCAGANCTTCACGAAAACTTTAAGACCGATCCCACTTACAATGTTCCGAAGATCTTCTGGAAATATACTAGCCGCCGGGTACTAACGACTAGCCGCGTTTCGGGTACACCCATCGACGAGATCAAATACCTAGAAAATAACTTTTGCATGGATAAAGTATTGCAGCACGCCTCTCGTGCCATGTTCACACAGATATTCCGCGATGGTTTTTTTCATGGTGACCCTCATCCAGGAAATTTATTGGTAGATAGAGACGGGAATATACAAGCAGTCGACTTTGGCATCATGGGACGGCTTGATATGCAGTCTCGGATCTATATCGCCGAAACCCTGCTTTGTATTTTTACCCGCCAGTACGACCGCGCGGCCCAACTTCACATAAAAGCCGGTTACGTACCGCCGGACACATCTATGACTGCGTTTAGTCTAGCCCTGCGCTCGATAGCAGAGCCGATTCTCAATATGCCCGCGGCTGACATTTCCGTGGGGAGCCTTCTCGGTCATTTGTTCCAGGTTACGGACACATTCGGCATGGAGACACAACCTCACCTCCTTTTACTGCAAAAAGTGGTCGTGATGGCGGAGGGCACAGCCAGAAACCTGAATCCTTCCCTAGATATATGGGAAGTTGTCCACCCTCTTATCGAAAATTGGGTTAAAATTAGAACTGCGCCCGAAACTCAACTCGGAGAAGCCGCTAAGACTTTACAAGAGCTGGTTCGCCACAGCCCCCACCTTTTATCAAAATTCGAGGCGGCTCTCGCAGTGACAGCCGCCGGCAAAGGCCCAGCATCCCAACGGACGGCTCAACCGACCCGTGGCCTAAAATTACCCTTCTGGCTCACGGCAATAGGTATCTGGTTTCTTGTACTAGTTACCCTCTTAGGGTAAAGGTCTGGCTGTTGTTGCTAAAATGCTCTCAGGGCCGTACCCTAGGAGCCNAATATCAATGCAATGGAGCCACTAACAACATAGGGCCTATTGGTGAAAGCCACTGAAATGTGCTGGACATATGACAGATAGCAGAAACATTTTGCTTATTGTCTCGGGTGGGATCGCCGCCTACAAAACCCTGGACCTTATCCGGAGGCTCGATGAGAGACAAATTGGGGTGCAATGCATACTCACCACTGCTGGGAGTAAATTTGTAACCCCGTTATCTTTAGGCGCCCTAAGCGGAAAGAAGGTCTACACCGATCTATTCTCTCTGACGGATGAGCAAGAGATGGGACACATACGGCTTTCGAGAGAAGCGGACCTTGTTGTAGTTGCTCCCGCCACAGCAAATCTAATAGCGAAAACAGCTAACGGGATTGGTGATGATTTAGCCAGCACCATTCTTCTGGCTACGGATAAACCCGTTCTCTTCGTTCCCTCTATGAACGAGCGAATGTGGCAACACCCAGCCACCCAGAGAAATCTAAGTCAGCTAGTGCGGGATGGCACACAATTCCTTCCCCCAAATGCCGGAGACTTAGCCTGTGGTGAGATAGGAACAGGCCGCATGGCAGAGACTGGGCAGATTCTGGAAAGAGTAGAAAGTTTACTGAACCATGAAGAAGGTAGATTAGGATCAGTCACTGCCCTCGTGACCTCTGGTCCAACATATGAGCCCATTGACCCAGTTCGCTACATTGGCAATTACTCCTCTGGCAAGCAAGGACACGCCATCGCTCAAGCCTTAGTTCAGTATGGCGCAAAAGTAACCCTAGTAACCGGGCCCACTCATGAGCCCGACCCGACAGGCGCAACTATCATCAGGATAACAACCGCCAAGGAAATGATGGAGGCCTGTCTGAATTGTCTTCCAGTGGATGTTGCTGTTTGTGCTGCCGCAGTCGGCGACTGGCGAGTAGGAGCGACGGCTGAAGAGAAAATTAAANGGGGAAACACTACTAAAACTCTTAAGCTAGTGGAAAACGCTGACATTCTCAAACACATCAGTGCACAGAACGAAAACCGCCCGGAACTAGTCGTAGGGTTTGCAGCCGAAACTGAAAATGTTATTGAAAACGCCACTAANAAACGGGCAGCCAAGGGCTGTGACTGGATTATAGCTAACGACGTTTCAAACGGAACAACAGTTTTCGGTGGAACAGATAACAAAGTCCATTTAGTCGATAATTTAGGTGTAGAGGAATGGCCACAAATTAGCAAAACTGCCGTTGCTGATCGTTTAGCTAAGAAAATTGTCCGCCAGTTGGAAAGCAACAAACGCTTATGACCAAACCATTCAGCCTAACGATTTCCATTAAGCGTTTACCTAATGCTCTAAATAATCGTTGCCCCACCTATATGACAGAAGGCTGTGCCGGGATGGACCTAGAAGCTGCTCCGAAAGAACCCATAACCCTAAACCCGATGTGCAGGGTAAAAGTTCCAACTGGCTTCGCTATCGCCCTTCCAAATGGTTATGAAGCTCAGGTTCGACCAAGATCAGGGCTAGCCCTCAAGGAGGGGTTAACTGTGCTTAACAGCCCCGGCACCATAGATTCGGACTACAGAGGGGAAATCAATGTAATTTTAGCAAATTTTGGTGAGAAGGCTCAGACAATTGTGCGCGGGATGCGAATTGCCCAACTCGTCGTCGCACCGATTACACACGTGCTCTGGCAAGAAATTGAAAGCCTGCCGAAAAGCATCCGGAATGACGGGGGCTTCGGGTCGACCGGAGCTACCTCAGAAGACAAACGATATGCAAAAAAATAACACCACANGGGGCTCCGTGCGGCTAACTGCCCCGCAGATAGAAAGGTATGCCCGGCATATTATCCTCCCCGAAGTAGGAGGTATTGGCCAAACGAAACTTATAAACTCAAAAGTGCTTGTCGTCGGGGCTGGNGGGCTAGGGTCTCCAGCAGTAATGTACCTAGCTGCCGCGGGTGTTGGGGAAATTGGGCTAGTTGACGACGACATTGTTGACGTTTCCAACCTTCAAAGGCAAATACTTCATACTACAGCAAGGCTTGGGATGGCCAAAGTGGACAGTGCGAAACACACTGTCAAAGAACTGAATCCTGAAATTGAAATAGTACCTTANTCCGAACGGCTTAACGTCCAAAACGTCCGTCAGCTATTGTCTAATTATGACTTGGTTCTTGACGGCAGCGATAACTTCTCAACTCGCTTTTTACTCAATGATGCCTGCTATTTTTCATCTAAAACTCTAATTTCCGCCGCCATTCTTCGCTTTGAAGGACAGATAGCTACCTATAAACCCTACCTCGGTAATGGCAACCCATGTTACCNCTGTATATTTCCTGCGCCACCTCCACCCGGTTTAATCCCGTCCTGCTCAGAAGGAGGAGTCTTTGGAGCCCTCGGCGGAGTTGTGGGCTCCACCCAGTCTCTAGAAGCACTCAAAGAGCTGCTGGGGATCGGAAACAGCCTTTCTGGCTATCTGCTGATCTATGACGGACTAGATACAACTTGGCGCAAGGTAAAGGTTAAACCAGACCCAAANTGCCCTCTGTGTGGGGAAACCCCAAGCATTATCAATCTGTCAGAGCACTCTGAGTAAAATAATATGGCTAAACCAAAATCTCTCTCAATCATCGCCTTTTCTAGCGACTTTGGAAAAGTTCACTATGCCCTCGCAACTGCAGCGGCCGCCTCCGCTACTAACATGAACGTAACTATAATGTTTACAATGGGCGCCATTCGAGCAGTGACTATGGATAGCTCTGGAGTTCCGGGTTGGGGGACCTTCACTAATGTAAAAGCAGACACTGAGGGTGTTGGCCAGGATGCAACAAATCAAAGTAGGGGGATAGCCGGATTCGAAGAATTGTTTGCGGCCTGCAGTTCCATGGGTGTTAAATTCCTTGTCTGCGAAATGGGGCTAAAGGCCGAAGGTATCCAGGCAGACGAATTGCGAAAAGATCTACACTTTGAACCCGGCGGCCTTGTGACTTTCCTTAACAGTACCGAAACGGAAGGCAATATTGTCTTCATCTAATCCCGGCCTTGCCAANGCTCCATCAGTAATATGTTTTAGCTGGCAGTTACCCTGCTTTTTATTCGATAAGCTTAGCAATAACTCTGTCTGGGGGTCTATGCCCATCAACAAAGGTGCGTATATTGATTAGCACCTTCTCTCCCATATCGANCCTTCCTTCGATAGTAGCGGAACCCATATGAGGCAAAAGAAGCACATTACTCAACTCTTTTAGTTCCTTGTTTATAGCCGGTTCGTGCTCAAACACATCAAGAGCAGCCCCAGCTAATTTCCGNTGCCTCAGCATGGNAGCAAGTGCGGCCTCATCCACGACCTCTCCACGAGATGTGTTAACCAGATAGGCGTCTGGCTTCATTAAAGACAAACGCCCAGTAGAAAGCAGATGATAAGTGGCTGGAGTGCGGGGACAGTTAACAGAAACTATATCCATGTGAGCCAACATCTGATCAAGACTCTCCCAATAGGTTGCCTCTAGCTCCTCTTCGGCACTGATGGGGAGCCTATTCCGGTTATGATAATGAATGGAAAGACCAAAGCCCTGCGCTCGCCGGGCCACCGCGGTTCCTATCTGGCCCATCCCTATGATCCCTAAGCGCTTTCCCCAAATCCGATGTCCCAGCATTGTGCTGGGTCCCCAGCCTTCCCACTGATTAGAGGACACTAGTCTCTCTCCCTCCACCACACGGCGAGGTACGGCAAGGATCATTGCCATAGTCATATCCGCCGTGTCCTCCGTCAAAACCCCGGGGGTATTAGTGACCACAATGCCTTTTCTCCCAGTGGCCTTGAGATCGATGTTATCTACCCCGGCCCCAAAATTTGCAATTAGTTTTAATTGGTTACCAGCGTACTCGAGCACCTCTTCATCGATTCGATCAGTAACGGTGGGCACCAATACATCTGCTCTCGCCACAGCATTGAAAAGCTCTGATCTAGACATTGGGCCATCGGGATCCCGGAGCTCTGCATCAAATAACTCCTTCATTCGCGCTTCTATCCGCTCTGGAAGCCGCCGGGTTACAACCACCTTTGGATCTTTCAACATCTAATTTACGACCATTTCCATCAAAAACTCTCAGTCTAAGCTGGTTAATATTATAGCTACCAGTCTATAATTGTTTTCATACTCAGTCCTCTAATTCAAGCATAACAGCTGAAACCCAATATGGCCTCTGACATTTTGCTGAAGAAACTTAAGAATATACCTTTAGCTTTAGTCTTTAGTGGCTTGGTATTTGTATCACCAGGCCACTCGGATGCAGAGAGTGGACTACCGATCCCTCGGTTCGTGAGCCTTAAAGATGATCGAGTTTTTGCAAGAGCTGGTCCGGGTGATCAATATCCAATAAACTGGGTATATCTTCGCAAAGGCTTTCCAGTTGAAGTAATCGACGAGTTCGACCACTGGAGGCTAATTAGAGACGTAGATAACGTAGAAGGTTGGATTCATAGCGTGATGCTGTCAGGAAAGCGTTTTGCTATTGTTTTACAAAAAGAGCATGTGAAAGATGAGCTTAAACTTCATCGAAAGCCGGAAGCATCATCTGCGGCAATAGCAAAAATCGAGGCAGGAGCATATGGCAAACTTCTCGACTGCACAAAAACCTGGTGTCGCATCCACTTTGAACCCTACCGTGGTTGGATCAGACGTGATCAAATATGGGGAGTCTATCCAGGCGAAAGGCTGACTAGATGATCGGGCCAAAATATTTTTTAAGCCGCATCAAAATCGAGTGCCAGCTCATTTCGCACGTCTTTACCTAATTCCGATCCATGGCTATATGCAGGGTGATCGATTTGTAGCGTAACCGATTCAGAACCATTTAGAAAAGATGTAACCTGATCGTCTGTAAAAGGAAAGTGCACGAATTGCACAGCTGAGACCTTCCTATCTGATCTTGCTTGTCCTACCTCCTCTTCAACTAGGCCCAGTATTCGTTGCCCCGCCATGGTGAGAAAAATTGTTTTTTCTACACCCACCAGATTTGTCAGCAGGCGCACTCTTTCACCTGGATCCTCTATTTCAAACATGAGGGTCGCCACTAGTTCCCGACCTTTGGGAATCAACGGATTATAAGCCGCCAACTCACCCGGGATTTGCGTATCCCCACCCCCNTCAATCCACAGCATTTCATGCACCTGGAACCACATAGTCTCATAACTCTCAAAATAAAAGGTGGCCCATGGTCCTACGCCCACCCGTCGCCTCCGTTTTACGGGCATTAGGTTTCTTCTATGTTCTGCTCTTGTCTTTCCAAATTCCGACATAGGGATTACGTCTTTAAGTGAAATTTCCCTTCTAGTCATGGCTCTCGACTTACCTCCTCAATCCCACAAGCTTTAGCAAATAGTTCTAAAGGGTGACCGAACTTGCTCTGCGGCTGCGCGCCGGGATTGAGTTTTTCAATCCCCTGGCGGAGGTGATCACAAGCGAGAGGGCACTCAGAAGCCACAAACAAGCTTCCCTTTTGCATTACCTGCCGGGCGGCAGCTCTCCCAGTCTTGATTGCAGTATCAAAATTCGCCTGTTTTACACCCCAAAGACCACCGTGGCCCGAACACCGCTCCACGATGGTGAGATCCAGACCAGGGATTAGGCGCAACATTTCCGCCCCTTTGATGCCCATATTTTGAGCACGAGAATGGCACGCTAATTGCAGGGTNACATCCTCATTCAAGCTCTCCAACTCCACCCCCAATCCTTCATTTTTAGCTATATCAACTATATATTCGGATAAGTCAGCTGTGTTGGCACTCACTAAACGAACCGTTGGATCTTCCGGCAATATCAAAGGCCACTCAAACTTTAGCATGAGCGCACAACTGGGCACTAGGGCTACTACCGAGTAACCCTTTTCTATCCAACCGGCGAGTTCGCGGGTAATACGATGCGCATTGGCGCTAACCGCTCCGAGATCGCCCCTTTCCAACTGAGGCATTCCACAACAACCCGGATAAACAATCTCCGACTCAACTCCATTTAAGGCGAGTACCTGCCGAAACAATTTACAGATCCTTGGATTATTATAGGTTACGAAGCACGTGGAAAATATAACCACCTTCCGACCAAACGCCGGAGCCCCAGTGTTGGTTGGAAGCACCCCCGCCTCGTTCCTACCAGAAAACTTTCCACTAAAATATTTAGGTAAANTTGCCTCACGGTGAATAGAAGCCAACCATTCCAGAATCAGTCTGCTAATTCTATTNCCAGTACCAGTAAGCCAGTTAACAAGCCGCCAGATCGGCCTAGCAAGCCGTCCATTTCGATCAGTTTTTGCGAGCTCCCTATCTATGAAAGACCCAAACCCTTTAGAATTTTGTATGGCCCTGTATCGTACAACCAAGTGGGGGAAGTCGAGGTTAAATTCGTGAGGAGGAACGTATGGGCACGNAGCCATAAAACACATATCACAAAGGGTACAAGCATCCATGACCTTCCCGAAGTCAGAGGCGACCACCCCATCGACTTCCCCGGTCTCACAGGAATCAACTAAATCAAATAGTCGTGGAAAACTCCCACACAAGTTGAAACAGCGTCTACATCCGTGACAAATATCAAATNCCCGGCGAGCCTCCAGCTCAAAGTCAGCCTCATCAAGATAATCTGGCCGATCAAGGCCATGAGGATTTCTCACTGGGGCTCCGAGGCCACCTTCCATAGGTAGATCCCTAGCTATTATGTATTCACTTCAAGGCAACGGAGCCCAGAAAACAAAACTCTTTGGCCAGGCCAAACCCAGATTACCCCAATCCATCAAGAGATTTCTGGAACCTGCCGGCATGGGATTTTTCGGCCTTAGCCAGAGTCTCAAACCAATCAGCAATCTCCTCGAAGCCCTCTTCACGAGCCGCCTTAGCCATACTAGGGTACATATCTGTGTATTCATGGGTCTCACCCGCGACCGCTGCTCTTAAATTGTCTGCCGTGGTTCCGATTGGTTGGCCAGTTGCCGGGTCACCAGTCTCAGTTAGAAACTCGAGATGCCCAAAGGCATGCCCCGTTTCTCCTTCAGCCGTGGAACGAAACACAGCCGATACATCATTAAATCCCTCCACGTCTGCCTTTTGGGCAAAAAACAAATACCGGCGGTTAGCTTGCGATTCGCCCGCAAAGGCATCCTTAAGGTTCTGTTCAGTTTTAGTTCCNGCTAGACTCATGACAAAAGGTTCCCTTCTCAAAAAATTAGAAATATCGACCAACGACAAAAAAACGAAAGATTTGCCAGCGATCCTAGNCCACTATGCAACGCCCTCAAAGCCTAGTCAATATTTTTAGAATTATTCTAAACTTATAGGGCTTCAAACTTTCTACTTTATTCGTATCACGACATCAATTTGACTAACAGAGGTCCCCCGAGGCAAGTCCGGGATGCCTCGGACTTCTAACTGGCCCGGATCTACATCAACTAGCTCGCCCGTTTGCTCCCTGAGCAAATGATGGTGATGACTAACGTTCGTATCAAAATATCTACAGCCAGCATCCACAACCACCTCACGCAGGAGCCCAGCGTTCGTAAAGGAATGGAGGCTATTGTAGACTGTAGCCAGCGCCATTCGCAGCCCACGATCGTTGGCTTCTTGGTGCAGAGCTTCCGCGGTGACATGCCGATTTTTCTTCCCGAACAGCAAGCTTGCCAAACCCAATCTTTGCCGGGTCGGCCGGATATTAGAGCCCTGAAGCAGGGCCTTAGCATCAAAACGTCCGTCTGAAAAAATCATTCCAATACCACGTGTTTTGACACCAGTGTGACAGTTGGGGTCCAACACAGCAAGAGGGCAAAATCAAGGTCACTGGATTAAATCCTAGCTTTAATTTAGCTCTGAGTTTAGCATCCGCGGGGAGTCACCCCCACTATATTGTTGCCGTTGTCAACGTGATGCACCTCGCCTGTNACTCCAGAGGACAGTTCACTCAACAAGTATAAGCTCGTATTAGCAACATCATTTGNCTCGAGATCCCGCCGCAGAGCCGAGTTCTGGCGAGCCCAGCNATGTATAGCTCGTCCCGCACCTATCGCAGCTCCTGAGAGAGTGCGCATCGGCCCAGATGAAATAGCATTAACCCGTATACCTGCCGAACCCAAATCAGCGGCAAGGTAACAAACGCTTTGCTCAAGAGCAGCCTTGGCCACTCCCATTACGTTGTAACTGGGAACCACATGACGAGATCCCTCAAAAGTATAGGTGACCAAGCTCGCACCAAAATTTGCCATAGATGCGGCTCTCTGCGCCACACGAGTAAAAGAATAACAGGACACCAACAGGCTATTCAGCATGTTCTCTCGACTTGCATCGACATACCTGCCCTTGAGTTCATTTCGATCCGAGAAAGCAATGGCATGCACCACAAAATCTATACTGTTCCAATGCTCCGAAATGGTATCAAATGCCGAATCGATTTCATCTCCGTCGGCTACGTCACAAGGAATTGTGATTTCTGCTCCAAGACTCTCAGCAAGGGGAACAACCCTCCGGGCCATCGCATGATTTTGGTAGGTGAAAGCGAGTCGTGCACCGGCACGGCTGGCAGCAGCAGCNGCCGTCCACGCAATGGAACGATCATTAGCCACGCCCATAACTAGGCCTTTTTTGCCCTTTAACAATTGGCTTAAAGAGCCATTCACTTTATGGAACCGCCGTCTAACCTAGTTAGGTTTCAAAACGGGAAAAGGCCAGGGACACATTTGTCCCACCAAACCCAAAACTGTTAGACATAATTGTCTCAAGGTTCATACCTTCTTTTAGCTCCACGACTAGCGGCATATCTGCTGCCTCAGGCTCTAGCTTATCAACATTCGCAGAAGCTGTAATAAACCCCCCCTCCATCATCAGGAGGGAGTAAATCGCCTCGTGAACCCCCGTCGCGCCGAGAGAATGACCAGTCAAAGATTTAGTCGAACTAAAATACGGCACTGATTTCCCATCGCCAAAAACTTCCTTAATAGCACCAAGCTCCTTTTTGTCCCCCACTGGCGTTCCAGTCCCATGAGTATTTAAATAATCAACCTTAGCCCCACTGCTGGGCAACGCCATTCTCATACAGCGCACTGCCCCTTCNCCCGAAGGCTGAACCATATCAAAACCATCCGAAGTTACTCCATAACCAGTCAGTTCGCCGTAAATTTTTGCTCCGCGCGCGATCGCTCTTTCTGCATCCTCTAAAACGACCACTCCCCCGCCACCCGAAATTACGAATCCGTCCCTATCTATATCGTAAGGCCGGGAGGCTTTGGTCGGCGTACCATTATACTTTGACGACAAGGCCGGCATTGCATCAAAAAGAACTGACAAACTCCAGTGGAGCTCCTCGCCACCACCCGCAAACACCAGATCTTGTTTGCCCAACTGTATGAGCTCAGCAGCATGCCCAATACAATGAGCGCTGGTTGCACAGGCCGAGCTTATAGAGTAGCTATGTCCCTTAATTTTGAATGGTGTAGCAAGCGTCGCTGAGTTGGTGCTGGACATCGTACGGGGCACCATGAAAGGGCCAACCTTTTTCGATTCCTTTTTTTCCCTGAGTATATCGGCGGCATCTACTAGATTCTTTGTCGATGGACCGCCCGACCCCATAACCATTCCCGTCCGGGGATTTGAAACCTCCCTGCTCTCTAGACCTGCATCTTTTATTGCCTGGTCCATTGCCAAGTAATTGTATGCAGCCCCATCACCCATAAAGCGGCGCAACCTTCGATCCATTGCTGCATCTAGATCAATATCCAGGGAACCGTGCACATGGCTTCTGAATCCCATAGCCGCGTATTCTTCGGCAAAATCTATGCCAGAGCGACCTTCACGAAGCGCCTTTAGTACTTCGGTTTTGTTATTTCCTATGCTGGAAATTACACCCAATCCAGTTACTACTACGCGCCGCACCATTTACGCCTCTGCCCCAACGCCATCCATAGAACCAAACAAACCTACACGAAGGTTCTCAGCTCCGTAGATTTTCTTCCCGTTTAACAAAACGGCACCATCGGCTATGCCCAACACTAATTTGCGGTTAATTACACGCCTAATGTCTATCTCGTACGTAACTGTCGCTTCAGCAGGCAAGACCTCTCCAGAAAATTTAACTTGGCCAACACCGAGGGCCCGGCCGCGCCCAGGCAATCCTAGCCATCCAAGGTAAAAGCCTAAAAGTTGCCACAGCGCATCCAACCCCAGACATCCAGGCATTACAGGGTCATTGGGGAAGTGGCAATCAAAAAACCACAAATCTGATCGCAGTTTTAACTCAGCGGTTGCCCGCCCCTTAGAATGGGCCCCCCCCTCATCGGCTATATTGGAAATACGATCAAACATGAGCATCGGCGGCAAGGGTAACCGTGCGTTGCCCGGACCGAAGAGCTCGCCGCGGGCACATCTCAGAAGGTCGGTTAGCTCATAACAAGATTTCTGCCAGTCCAACGTCAAGATTCCATACGTTCCATTAACAATACCTTAACCACTTTTGACTTACTTCTTAACCCCTAACGACACCCCAGGGGAGGGGCCGCCATACTACATGAATCCGCCCTGCTAGAAAAGGTACCCAGCTAAGCTTAGCTAACACTGGTCATGTAATCTCTTCTCCTGTTTCTTGATCCACCGTTTTCATACTCAAGCGAACCTTGCCCCGATCATCGATAGCAAGCACTTTAACTTTAACCTCATCCCCCTCGTTAATTACATCCGCCACCGACGGCACTCGCTCTGTGGATAATTCACTTATATGAACCAAACCATCTCGATTACCAATGAAATTCACGAAAGCTCCAAAGTCCACGATCTTAACCACCTTTCCGTCGTATACAACTCCGACCTCAGGCTCTGCAACTATGTCCTTTATCCAATCTAACGCCGCCGCACTAGCCTCTGAACTGGTAGCTGCGACTTTTATTGTTCCCTCATCATCTATATCTATTTTCGTTCCAGTCTCTTCGGTTATTTCCCGAATGACCTTCCCTCCTTGTCCTATCACTTCCCGGATTTTGTCCTTAGGAATCGTAATTGTTGTAATGCGTGGCGCGTGTTCATTCACAGTTTCTCGGGAGCTATCAATTGATTTAGACATCTCCCCAAGAATATGCATTCGACCATCCCGAGCCTGAGAGAGAGCCGCCTCCATCACTTCCTCTGTAATACCAGTAATCTTTATGTCCATTTGAAGAGAGGTAATTCCCGAATCCGTTCCAGCAACCTTGAAGTCCATATCGCCTAAATGATCCTCATCGCCCAAAATATCGCTAAGAACAACAAAGTCATCTGCTTCTTTGATTAGACCCATGGCTATTCCAGCAATCGGCCTATCAACAGGAACACCCGCATCCATCAATGATAGCGAACTTCCACAAACAGTCGCCATAGACGAAGAACCATTCGACTCTGTTATCTCGGACACTACCCGCACGGTATAAGGGAACTTTTCTTTCTCAGGCATGAGCGGCCGGAGAGCTCGCCATGCCAATTTACCATGCCCTATCTCCCGCCTTCCTGGGGACCGAAGAAAAGAGGCCTCCCCAACCGAATACGGCGGGAAATTGTAATGGAGCATAAAGTGTTCTCGGTATTCGCCCTCCAGCGCATCGATTATTTGTTCGTCCTGACCAGTGCCCAAAGTTGTCACCACNAGCGCTTGGGTTTCCCCACGAGTAAACAGTGCCGAACCATGGGCCATCGGCACAACGCCAACTTCAGCGCTTATGGGACGGACGGTCTTTGTATCGCGGCCATCAATACGCTGACCACTAGTGAGGATTTGCTTTCGCACAATACCTTTTTCCAGTTTCTTAGCAGCATCTAGAATTTTGGTATCGTCTATATCTTTATCCGCGGCTGTCTGGAGCAAGTTGGATTTAACCTCTTCTAATTTCTCAACGCGCGCCTGCTTAACTGTTTCTTCATATGCCGCTCGGAAGTCTTTTTCGAATGGAGCCACAAGCTCCTGTATTGTTCCCTCCCCTTTATCTATTTCGGGCAAATCCCAGGGGTCCTTAGCACAAGCCTCAGCTAAATCAATGATAGCATCGATTACAGGCTGCATCTCTTTGTGCCCAAAAGTAACTGCGCCCANCATAGTCTCCTCAGACAACTCCGCTGCCTCCGACTCGACCATTAGAACACCGTCCTTTGTGCCGCCCAGAACCAAATCCAACTTGCTGTCCGCCAGTTGGGCTGGATTTGGATTCACGAGATATTCGTCCTCAACATAGGCTACACGAATACCGGCTATGGGCCCAAGGAAGGGTATTCCCGAAATGGTTAACGCCGCCGAGGCCCCAACCATGGCAACTATATCAGGATCATTATCCAAGTCGTGAGCAAGCACGGTACAAATAACTTGGGTCTCATTTCGAAAACCTTCTGCAAACATTGGCCTGATGGGCCGATCTATAAGCCTGGAAGTTAGAGTTTCCTTTTCATTGGGTCTCCCCTCTCGCTTGAAGAAGCCCCCAGGAATTTTTCCCGCAGCAAAGGCTTTTTCCTGATAGTTGACAGTGAGGGGGAAAAAATCCACCCCCGGCTTCGCCGCCCTCTGCGCTACCGCCGTACAAAGTACTGTGGTGTCGCCGTAAGTTGTCATTACAGCACCATCTGCCTGGCGGGCTATACGGCCTGTCTCAAAAACAAGAGGTCTCCCCCCCCACGATATTTCTCTACGATGAACATCAAACATTTTATAACTCCTTCCCTAAACCCAGACTGGCCCCACGCCAGAATCCGGCCAACTCCTGCAACAAATGATGCTTCTATCAGGTTTACAGGCTAGTTATTTTAATCCTAAATTCAGATACACCCTCGGACTACACGCCATGAAAATGCGTCTTTTTATCTTACCGGCGCAGACCCAATTTCTCGATCAGCTTTTGGTATCTCTGGTCNTCCTTCTTCTTAAGATAATCCAAAAGCCTTCGTCGCTTACTCACCATCATTAACAATCCCCTTCGGGAGTGCACATCCTTTCCGTGCATTTTGAAATGGGTAGTGAGATTAACAATTCTCTCCGTGAGAACAGCAACCTGGACTTCGGGCGAACCCGTGTCCTCAGATTTTTGACCAAATTCTTCTATCAATTCATTTTTCCGCTCAGCGGTAATAGACATATTCCAACCCCAACTCTTTCATCAACATTCATTCAGGCCACATAATTGAACACGCGTCGCGGCCTTATCTCTCCCCTTACGAAATCAACCAAAGCCACCGGCCGGTCTGCCAAAACCGCGCACATCACGGCAGGCGATTCAACCCGCACCCCACCAATAGTTGGGCCAGTTGTCAAAACCACTGCTTGGCCCTGTCGTAGCCGGGCTGCCTGGTTTGGATCAACACNAAAAACCGGCACCCCCGACAATCCCTCCGCTAAAGGCAGAAGTCGTCCAGCAAGGTCCTTAATATCCTTTAGCTCCTCCAATTGGGCAAGAGAAATCGCAGCCGTTAAATTAAACGCTCCCACCCCTAACCTTCGCAACTCCGTCACACATCCCTCGGTACCAAGAGTTTTACCCAGGTCGCGGGCTATGGAACGCACATAAACCCCCTTACCGCACTTCAACCTAAATGCCGCGGAATCTCCGTTTAGGACCTCCAACAGCTCAAGTTTCTCTACCATCACCTGGCGTTTTGGCAAAGCCACAGGCTGCTTTGCCCGAGCCAACTGATATGCCCGTTTTCCATTCACCTTGATAGCGGAATAATCCGGGGGGCGCTGGAGAATCTCCCCCTGAAAACCAGCCAAAGCAGTCCGTATATCTACCTCTTTGGGCCGCACGTTACTCCGTCTAATCACTACACCTTCCGCGTCGTCGGTATCCGTAGCCTCCCCCCACTGCACCACGAACTCATAAGTCTTGGTCTCGTCCACTAAAAACGGAATTGTTTTCGTAGCTTCCCNAAGTGCCACCGGGAGAAGGCCCGTCGCAATAGGATCAAGTGTCCCGGCGTGGCCAGCCTTTCGGATCCCAAGAACTGAACGTACCCTGCTAACAACCTGGGCGGATGTCCACCCTTTGTCTTTGTCCAAGAGAAGCCAGCCATGNCTTTGTCCAAAATCGCCCGGCGACCGCTCGGGGCCTCCGCTACTAGTTAAAAGACTCATCTTCATAGGCAGGCTGAACGGCTAAGTCCTTACGAACCTTCGGCCGATGCAAAATATCAGCTATATGGTCAGATTCGGCTACGCTGGGATCAACCTTAAAAAATAATCTAGGGACATGTCTTAACCTGACAGTTTTGCCTACACGGGCCTTTAGGTACGGGGTGGCGCGCCTCAGACCTTCCAACAAGGCTTTGGGGTCGAATTCCCCAAAAACAGATACGTATACGGTCGCAACCCTCAGGTCGGGTGTCAGCCTAACTTCAGAAATTGTTATGTGGGCACCTTCCAGACCAGGATCCCGAAGGTCCCCACGCAAAAAGACCTCTCCTAAAGCGTGGCGCAGAAGTTCGCCCACCCTAAACGGCCTGTGGTTTGCTTCTCTATCATTAAATGGAGTTGGTTGATCCACAGCCGCCACCAACCAAATTACGCGTCAGTAATAGAACGGGCAACCTCTTGAGCCTCAAACAACTCAATAACGTCCCCCTCCTTGATGTCCTGATACCTATCAATTCCGATACCACACTCAAGGCCTTCTTTGACTTCCCGCACGTCGTCCTTATGACGCTTCAAGGTCGACATTTTACCCTCGTGAATTACTACGCTATCTCTGACCAAGCGCAAATGCGCTCCTTTTCGTGCAAGGCCTTCCGTAATCTCACATCCAGCAACTTTGCCCACCTTTGAAACAGCAAACACCTCCTTAACCCGAGCATAACCCAAAGTATTTTCCACCACCTTTGGTGCCAAGAAGCCTGACATCAGCTGTCCGACCTCCTCGAGCAACTCGTATATTATAGAGTAGTACCGAATCTCCACCCCATCCCGGCGAGCCAAGTTGCGAGCTGGAGAATCAGCCCGCACATTGAAGCCAATAGCTATCGCTCCAGATGCAGAAGCTAAGGAAACATCNGACTCGGTGATGCCTCCGACACCTGATAGAAGAATATGAGCCGAAACCTCCTCAGTTTCTAGATTCGCNATGCTGCTCTGAATTGCCTCAAGTGACCCATGAGTATCGGTCTTAACCACCAACGGCACTTGCTTCGCCTCCCCAGCATCAATATCGGAAAACATCTGATCAACGGTCCCCCGTCTTGCAGCTAGCGCACGCTGATCTCTTGTTAACTTACCTCGATACTCTGTTACCTCACGTGCTCGGGCTTCATCAGAAACAACTACCACCTCGTCCCCGGCGCTAGGAATACTATTTAGCCCTAACACCTCTGCCGGTTGCGAGGGGCCCGCACTATCTACAGAGCTCCCCCGATCGTCGCTCAACGCACGAACTCTACCCCAGGAATCACCCACCACAAGGATGTCACCTTGCCTTATCGTCCCCCTCTGCACAAGCACAGTTGTAACAACACCCTTACCTCGCTCCAGCCGTGCCTCAATTGCCACACCTTCACCAGACCTACTCGGGTTAGCCTTTAATTCCATCAGTTCGGCTTGTAAATGGATGCTTTCGATTAATTTATCTAAATTTAAGCCGTTCTTTGCCGAAATCTCTATGGACAGCACGTCGCCTCCCACATGTTCCAGGATTACATTATGTTGTAGCAGCTCGTTACGGACTTTATCAGGGTTGGAGTCTGGCAGATCAATTTTATTGATGGCAACAATTATTGGCACCTGCGCTGCCTGGGCATGCTGAATCGCTTCTATAGTCTGCGGCATCACACCATCATCGGCGGCCACTACTAAAACAACTATATCAGTGGTGTTTGCCCCCCTTGCGCGCATTTGACTAAAGGCTGCGTGTCCCGGAGTATCAATCAGTGTTATTTTTCTTCCATCTTCATTTACAATCTGGTACGCCCCAATGTGCTGGGTTATTCCCCCCGCCTCACCAGCCACCACGTCACTGTTTCTCAACACATCTAACAATGAAGTCTTCCCGTGATCAACATGCCCCATTATTGTAACTATGGGCGGCCGAGGCATCATCTCAGCAGACTCATCCGCGTCTCCCTTTAAGCCTACTTCCACATCGGCTTCACTTACCCGCTTGACCTTGTGACCCAGCTCATCCACGACCAGCTCCGCNGTATCTCCCTCCAAAACCTCATTGATAGTAGCCATAAGCCCCATCTTCATAAGGACCTTAACAACCTCAGCACCACGAACAGCCATTCTATTTGCAAGCTCTTGAACAGTGATAACCTCTGGAATAGTAACCTCCCGAACTATCTTCTTTAACGCTGCCGGTTCCTCAGCGCTTCGCTTCTCACGTTCCCTGGCGCGGCGCACGGAGGCCAAGCTACGCTGCCGCTCCTCCTCGTTCAGGGCCTGGGACACGGTCATTTTTCTTGCTCTTCTATTTCCTCTTACGCCTTGGCGCCCTATAGAAAGGCGACGCCCGTCGCCTTTCCGTTTACCCTTGCCACCGCGTCCCCCGTCTTCGGTATCGCTGTCCCCTTCTTTATCACGCCCCGCTGGTCGAACCTCGCCCGCCGCCCCGTTCGCACCAGCCCCCTTTGATTTCTCTGACGGAGAACTAGGAGCACTCGGCGGACCCTCTGCAGCTTCCAAAGATGCTCCGCTTGTTTTTGAATCCTGTTCATCCTCTACGAGCTGCTCCGTTTGATCTGCTCCCAACCCTTCGTCAATTGACATCGACGGCTCCGCAACAGGCGCCTCTCCTCGAGACTCATCAGCGGTAGAAGCTATTGCGGCCTCATCTTGACTTGAATCCTGAATTGCCCCTTCCTTGACCTCATGCTCTGCTTTCAAGGCTCCTTCTACTGCCCGCGCCCGTGCCGCTTTTTCCTCTATAGTGAGTTGCCGGATCGCCGTTTCTTCCTCGGGAGTTGATGCAGAAATCAGTTCGCTGCTTGGTGGTGCAAAACTCTCNATGGCTGGCTGAACCTCAGTCATATTGCCTGTCTGGCTCCGCTGAAATGTTCGCTTCTTCTTTTTCTCTACCTGCACCGTTTTGGTCCGCCCATGCGAAAAGCTCTGCCTCACGTGGCCACTCTCGACGGTCTTTTTGAGCTCTAGACGACCGGGGCGCTTAAGCCCTAACGGTTTTTTCTTGTCTCGCTGTTCAGCGTTTTCTGGTTTGTTATCAGTCATTGCATTATTTATTTTCTTCAGGGTCGCTCGATGTCGCTGATATATTATCGTCGTCAAACCAGTGGGCCCTGGCCGCCATGATAATATCATTCGCCTCATCGGCTGATAAATTTGCCTCGCCAACAATCTCCCTTAACTCATCACTTGCTAAGTCCGCTAAGTCATCTAAAGTTTTGATGTTCCTTTCCCCTAGAGGGACGATCATCGCTGGTCTCACCCCGTTTAGGGAAGAAACAGAGTCTGTAACACCCAAATCTCTGCCCTTCGCTGCCATCTCTGCATCACGTTCCAACAAATATTTTTGAGCTCGCNCCCCTAATTCTGAGGCAAGTGTCTCATCAAAACCTTCGATCTCGGCTAACTCCTCTGTGGGAACGAAAGCTACCGCCTCAACATCTGTAAATCCCTCGGTTACCAGGAGATGGGCGATCACATCATCTACATTGAGGTGTTCCATAAACACTTCAGTTGCTGCAGCAACTTCTTCGTTTCGCCTTTCTGACTCTTGTGCTTCGGTCATAATATCTATTTCCCAACCAGTAAGGTTGGAGGCGAGCCTCACATTCTGTCCTCTACGGCCTATAGCCAAACTGAGCTGCTCATCAGGTACGACAACTTCTATTCTGCTTTGTTCCTCATCCAAAACAACTTTGGTCACCTCAGCCGGCGCCAAAGCATTAACAATGAAAGTCGCAGGGTCCGGATTCCATTGTATGATATCTATCTTCTCACCCTGAAGCTCATTCACCACCGCTTGTACTCGACTNCCCCGCATCCCAACACATGCACCCACTGGATCAATGCTAGAATCGTTGGATAGCACCGCTATCTTTGCCCTACTACCAGGGTCTCTCGCTACCGACTTAATTTCGATGATCCCATCATATATTTCAGGCACTTCTTGCCGGAACAATTTACTCATTAACTCAGGCCGTGTCCTGGTAAGAAAGATTTGGGGCCCTCGTGTTTCTTCCTTAACTTCATAGATCAAAGCCCGAACACGATCCCCATTTCTAAAGGTTTCCCTGGGCAAAGATTCGTCACGCCGCAATATGGCTTCACCACGCCCCAGATCGACGACCACATTGCCATATTCAGTTCGCTTGACGAGGCCATTAACAATCTCACCTGCCCGATCCTTGTATTCCTCGTATTGTCGCGCCCGCTCCGCTTCCCTCACCCGTTGGGCTATGACCTGCTTAGCAGCCTGGGCCGCAACCCGGCCCAAGTCTATCGGCGGAAGAGCCTCTGTAACTTCAGTCCCAATTTTTGCTTCTGGATCCCAGCCCAAGGCGGCCTCTAGCGCCAATTGGGTGGCATCGTCGTCTACTTGCTCTACCACATGACGCACTCTATTCAGCCGGATCTCCCCCGTACTCCTATCTATCTCGGCTCGTATCTCCAGCTCTTGTCCATATTTGCGCCGGCTGGCGGTCTGTATAGCCTGTTCCATGGCCTGAACGACAACTTCCCGATCAATGCTTTTATCGCGCGCCACAGCATCTGCGACTTGCAGCAACTCCGGCCTAGCCAATCCTTGCTTTAATTCTTCCAACATCCCATCACTCACTATCTGTCCATATCAGCCGCAGCTTTTATCAAAGAATCTGTAAGCACCAACTTAGCATCACAAATATCTGCGAAACGAACCGAAATAATCTTTTTGTTTCCTTCAGCCTGGATCTTTACTGCTTCATTAGCAACGCCCACTATTCGGCCTTTTAACTTGGGACGGTGCTTCCTAATTGCGTTCCAGATTATAGACGCATCATAGCCCATGTATCGTTTAAAATCTTCTGCATTCATTAAAGGGCGGTCAATCCCGGGGGAACTTATCTCCAATTGGTAGGGCCCTTCCATCAGGTCCTTAGCGTCCAGTAGGGCCGACACAACCGCACTAACATCAGCACAGTCTTCGAGCTCTATAGCCTTGCCACCAGATCGCTCGACCATCACCTGCAGGGTGGACTGCCCTTCTGACATAATCCTGACCCTTACAAGTGAGTAGCCCTTGGAATCCAAAACAGGCGCAAGCAGTGCGCTGATAGCCTCTTCCCGCTCTATAATCGCCCCACTCAGTCCTCTAACACTCCCACCAAACAAAAACGTGGGCTAACTGCCCACACCAATGCCACTCACAAAGCAACGAATTAAGTATACACTAGCTCCGGCATCGCCTTCAAGCCGTTAGCCCAGACAACTTTTTCCTCCTGAAGAGAGGGCGAACCCTTTACGCCGAAACCTTAAGAATAGGCTTCGCCTCCCTTCGCGAAGCGCCTTCAACTCATAGCGCGTACTCACAACACCTATAGGATGCTGTAACCAATCGTCTGCTGATCTCACCTCCCATGCAAAATACGGGCTTTCCAAAAATAAGCCAAGCACCCAGCGTGCGTATTCAGCATGGTCGGTTGAAAAAACAACTTCCCCATCATCCTGCAGAGACCCAGCAACAGAATCAAGAAAGCTTGTCTGAAACAATCGCCTCTTATGGTGACGTCTCTTTGGCCAAGGGTCTGGGAATAATGCGAACAACTTGGAAAGACAGGACGGAGGTAAAGCTCGAAGAAGGGCCCGAGCATCCCCGGGATAAATACGAATATTTTCTAATTTTTCTGTATCTATTTGTGATATCAGCTTTCCAACGCCCTCAAAAAACGGGTCGCACCCGATAATACCCACTTGGGGATTATGCTTAGCACATGCAACCAGGTTCTCTCCACTTCCAAACCCCACTTCCAACCAAATCTCTTTCACCTCATCGCCGAACATCTGTGCCAAGTTTAGCTGTCGGACCGTACCGTCCGCCTCTTCAACTAAATCAATGCAAAAAACAGGCAGCAGGTCGTGGACCAAAGCTGCCCTACCGTGTCTCATAGGTCGTCCTCGCTTCCGACCCCAAGAAGCTAAGTCTATTGAAGGGTAATCGCTTAGGGCCAAAGTCAAACAGTAAGGGAGGTAAGCTTGTGAACCAAATCACATTCCTCCCACGAAAAGCCTCCTTCAGAGTCGGGCTCTCTTCCAAAATGGCCATACGCCGCAGTCCGAGCATAAATGGGCTTATTTAGCTTAAGATGCTCGCGAATACCGCGGGGGGAAAGATCCATAGCCCCCTGTATNGCCTGGGCCAAAATGGCCTCTCCCACAGAGCCTGTACCATAAGTATTAACGTACACTGACAAAGGTTTAGCAATACCAATAGCGTAGGCCAATTGAATAGTACATTTATCTGCTAAACCCGCGGCAACCACATTTTTAGCAAGATATCGGGCAGCATAGGCTGCCGACCGATCAACCTTGGTAGGATCTTTTCCCGAGAAAGCCCCTCCCCCGTGGGGAGCTGCACCGCCATATGTGTCCACAATTATTTTTCTACCTGTCAGGCCACAATCGCCGTCAGGGCCCCCAACAACGAACCTTCCTGTGGGGTTAACATAAAATTCATCCTCCGGACACATCCATCCCGCGGGCAGCACCTTCTCAACCTCTGGCCGTACAATCTCCCTCACCCGATCCTGATCTAGGGATGGATCATGTTGGGTGGAAACAACAACAGAAGTTGCTCCAACTGGCTGGCCATCAATATATCTCAATGTTACTTGGCTCTTGGAGTCTGGCCCAATCCCCTCGAGCTCTCCAGAGTGCCTCCTCTCGGCCAACAACTGCAGAATTTTATGGCTGTAAAAAATTGTCGCGGGCATTAACGCCTCTGTTTCCCGACAAGCATAGCCAAACATCATTCCCTGGTCTCCGGCACCCTCGTCCTTATTTCCAGCAGAGTCCACGCCAACTGCGATATCGGCAGACTGACTGTGCAGACGAACCTGTACGTCTGAATCTCGCCAGTGAAACCCCTTTTGTTCGTAACCAATATCTCTCACGGCCTGCCTCGCAACCCGCTCAATTTCGTCGGGGCTTATCTCAGGTCCACGGGTTTCTCCAGCAATCATAACTAGATTTGTAGTGGCCATTGTTTCAACCGCCACTCTAGCCTCCGGGTCCTCACTCAAGTACCGATCAACGATAGAGTCTGAGATTAAATCACAAACCTTGTCCGGATGGCCCTCAGACACAGACTCACTAGTAAATAAATAGTTTGATTCAGACATTATGACCCCTGCTTGAGGAAAAAGGAAAAACAAACTGTGCCGCCACAGCAGCTCAATTTCTAATAGCACTTGCTAAGAAAAATCTCCACATTCACTGCCCTAAAACCCCCCAACCTGTCAATCCAAGCAGAAACCTATTCGAGTGCCTGTGGCTATAGGGTGTCGCATTTTAGCGCATAGGCCTGGCCTTCCGAATCACCAAAACACACAACAAAAGTAGCGAAAATAAAAGTACGGGCGTATTCCCAAAAAGACTATAAAAAGTGCCTTCTTCCAAATGAGTAGGTAGCCCGGAGTCCAAAATACCCTCCTCTCCCAAATTCAGGCTTGCTATTATGCGCCCGTACGGGTCCACAACGGCCGAAATACCCGTGTTGGCCGAACGTATGAGCGGCAAGCCCTCCTCAACTGAACGCATTCTAGCTTGCGTAAAGTGTTGATAAGGCCCTGACGTATATCCAAACCAACCATCGTTGGTCAGATTTAGAAGCCATTTGGGCCTATCCGGACCATCAATTATAGCGCCTGGAAAAATTGCCTCGTAGCAGATAAGCGGCCTAAAGGCCGGAAGACCAGATATCGTCAGGTTTTNGGGTCCTCTTCCTGAGGAAAAATCCAAGCCCTCTGTTACAAGCCTGGAAAACGATATCCATTTCCTGAAGGGCATATATTCGCCAAACGGAACCAGCTTTCGCTTGTCGTAAGAAGCAACCACGTCCCCATGAGCGTTGACCACGGTAAGCCCATTCCAAATTAGATTCTGTCCGCTTTGTCCGCGTTGGATACGGATTGCCCCTGTTAGTAAGAGCCCATTTTCTGGAACTACCTGGCTTACGAACTCCCTAATGGCCGGTGCCTTACCCAGTGGAAACGCTACTGCTGTCTCTGGCCAAATAATATGGGTAATAGGATAATCACTGTAAGTCTGACTTAACTCGACATGGTCAAGCAAGTGTTGCCTGCGAAGACTGGAATCCTGTTTCTCACCCTGCAAAATGTTGGCCTGCACAAGGCGAAGATTCACGTTAGCAACCATTGTTTGAGGATCATTCCCGAGGCGATCGGAGCCGAATAGCCACGCCAAGCCGACTACCACCATGACTACTCCAACCCAGGCGGAAACCCGAGGTCTGGAGGCGGAATCCACAATCAATCCCCCCGGCAACGCGGCAGTAAAAATAGTCAAACCCGATAACCCAAACACACCAACTAATGAAGCCAGTTGAATTAACTCATCAGAAAACGCCCAAGTGTACCCAATGAGGTTCCATGGAAANCCCCCCAAAGGAATGGTGCCTCGTACCCACTCAGCCAAGGTCCATAAGCTCGCGAGGGCGGCGCATAATTTTACACCACTTAATTGACTTAATTTACCTAAAAGACAGACCGCCCCGATTGACAGCCCTAGAGCAGCTGACAACAGAACCACTGCAACGACACCAACCCCGGAACCCAAGTGAGCAACAACAAATGGATATTCTAACCAGTACAATCCACCGACAAAGTAGCCCGTGCCAAACACCCATCCATAAACAAAGGCCTGCCCCAAACCCCTTGCTATAGAAAGAGCACACAACAGAAGTGAAAAACTAACAAACAATACAGGAAATAAATGCCACGGAGAAAAAGCAACCGCACAAATCAACCCCGCCGCCCCTAGAAGAGAAGTAGTGCCCCAGACTGACCGCCTCTGCAACCAGGAGGAATGTTGGCCTGTTAGCACTTGCCTATTCTAGCCTTCCGTCCCCAAATCAGTCTGATTGCTATCTAAGGTTGATGTTACCGGATAGACCCTTAGCCGCCTCACTTTACGGGGGTCAGCTTCAACAACCTCAAATGTGAGGCCACTTTGATGGGCAATAAGTTCCCCCCTGGAAGGAACCCGCCCCACTAACTCACATACCAACCCTCCCAGNGTAATTATCTCATCGTCACGATTATCTGGAAGCAAGTCTATATTTATTTGTTCTTCTAACTCTGCTACCGCCACGCGTGCATCGGCATCAAGCAAGCCGTCGTTCCTTCTAACAAGGCTCGGCTCACTTACCCGATCGTGCTCATCCTCAATCTCACCAACAATTTCCTCAACCAGATCTTCGATAGTTACCAAACCATCTGTCCCACCGAATTCGTCCACGACCAAGGCCATATGAATTTTTGTTACTCGCATCTCCAAGAGTAAGTCTTGAANCCGCATAGAGGATGGAACATACAAAAGTGGGCGTAAAATGGAACCAAGCTGAAAGTCCGCCTTTTCTTTCCAGTACGTTATGACGTCGCGAATATGCACCATACCACTTACATCATCGAGGCTACCCGCATGGACTGGAACCCTCGAATGGCCCCTTTCACATATCAACCTGATTAACTCATCGAGCAATATATCGGCGGGCACAGAGACGATGTCTGCACGTGGAACCATGACGTCAGCGACATCCAGACGTCCAAAATCCAATAGGTTCCGAAACATGGTGCGTTCCTCAGCAGCACCCGGCACACTATCCTCATGATGCTCTTCAATCAGCTCTTCAATGGATTCGCGAAAGCTATTGCTCCCTGACTTAAAACCTAGGAAGCCCTTAAAGGTATCCAGGAAACCTGCCAGCTGCCAGCTCGTGGTCTGAAATTCTGCACCGATTTTGTTAATTCCGTCTTTACTTCCGTCTCTTGAATTAGTCACAGTCCAATCAACCCCTCAAAGAGCTCTCCAAGTAAGGGCTGCCAATTCCCAAACTTTGTAATGATTCAACTTCAAGCTTCTCCATTACCTCTGCTTCTGCCCCAACCTGATGGTCAAACCCCAAGAGATGCAACGCACCATGTACTACCATGTGGGCCAAGTGAGCCCGTATGGTAATACGCGCAGCCTCCGCCTCCTCCACCAGGGTTTCAAAAGCCACAACTATATCTCCCAAAAGGGGCGGTATCTCAGGCTCAAACCGAGAACTAATACTGGCCGCCGGAAAAGACAAAACATTGGTGGGCCCCTCAACACCCCTATATTTTCTGTTTAACCTAGCAATGACGCTGTCGCTGGATAGAAGTATGCTCACCTCACCTCTCACCGCTATTTGACCGGCTGCTTCAAAGGAAGCACGCAGGGCCGCTTCACAACACATACCTACATCAAACTTCAGATTATGCCATTTTGGCTCATCGTCTCTAAGACAAATTGTAAGTGTATCTGCTCTGTCAGCCATTAACCTCACTAGATACAATTCCTTCTGTACCTTCCCCTGTTCGGCCATGGTGCCTTTTCTCAAAATCAGCATAAGCATTTACAATCCGTGTTACGAGCTGATGCCTTACAACATCTCGTCCCGAAAACCTAACAATGTCTATGTCCTCAACCCTTCCAACAACCTGCAGGGCATGCTCCAAGCCACTTTCTACGCCTCTGGGGAGGTCTATCTGAGAAAGATCCCCTGTCACGGCCATTTTGGAGTTTTCACCGAGCCGGGTCAAAAACATCTTCATCTGAACTGCAGTAGTGTTCTGTGCTTCATCCAAAATAACAAAGGCATTTGACAGTGTCCGTCCACGCATGAATGCGAGAGGCGCAACCTCTATATCGCCACGGCTTAGGCAATTATTCACCCGCTCAGCAGGCATCATATCGTATAAGGCATCGTAGAGGGGTCGCAAATAGGGATCTACTTTTTCCCTAAGGTCACCAGGGAGGAAACCCAACCTTTCACCAGCCTCGACTGCCGGCCGAGATAACACCAATCGCTCCACCTCTCCTCTCATCATCAAAGATAACGCCGTCGCCACAGCTAAATACGTTTTACCGGTGCCAGCAGGACCAANCCCGAAAACTAGCCCCGTCTCTCGCAATGCGGTCAAATAACTACCTTGGTTCGCCGAACGAGGAAAAACTTTCTTTTTCGGAGTTTGAATAAAGACCCCCTCGTGAACGTGAAGGCTCTTTTCGCTATCACCTTTCTCTCCCATCCGTGCACTGCCAATGGCCGCAAAGACCTCGCCATCACCAATTTCGATCCCTCGCTCGAGCTGACCATATAAAGAAACCAATGCCCTCTCGGCTACAGCTGCTGAGTCAGGTGGGCCAGTTATGACCAGCCTATTGCCCCTACTTGTGACCCAAACGTTTAGCGCTTTTTCAATTTGCGCCAAGTGCCTATCGTGGTTGCCGAACAGAGCCGGCAAAAGCGAGTTATTATTGAAGGTGACGTACAGCGGTTGCTCCTTCTTGGGAGACACCTCCTGAGTAACTATAGCCTTTACCAATTTTTTCCCNTCATTTTTATGCCCTTTCTCCAGCAAGACTATTCTTGCTACCAGCTACCACATCAACCTCGATAAGATCTCCAACCTGCAAGGGCTGGCTCGCAGGCCCCACTCCCACATGGACAGCCTGCATATATTGGCTTTTTCCGATCATCTGCCCAAAATTCCGGCCGGGTTTTTCTATCAAAATCTTGAGTTTACTTCCCACTTTAGATTGGTTGAAGTTCAGCTGTTGCTGGTCAAGCAAGCGCTGCAAACAAGCCAATCTCTCAGCGGAAATCTCTTGATCAACTTGACTACTTAAATCGGCCGCCGGTGTGCCTGGTCGCGGACTATACTTAAAGGAATATGCCTGAGCGAAATTCACCTTCTCAACCAAGCTCAGGGTAGCCTCAAAGTCTTCTTGGGTCTCACCAGGAAACCCAACAATAAAGTCAGAGGAAAGAGCAATGTCAGGCCGGGCCTCACGTAATTGATCAACTATACCCAGATATTCCTCGGCCGAGTAGCCCCTATTCATGGCGCGTAAAATTTTATTGGATCCGGACTGTACCGGAAGATGCAAGTGAGGCATTAAAAAGGGCAGCCTTTTATGGGCAGATATTAAATTGGCATCCATATCTCTTGGGTGTGAGGTCGTGTACCGAACTCTCGACAATCCTTGGATCTCCCCCATTGCCCCGATTAAAGTTGCTAAAGAAGCCTTCTGGTTATCTCCACGAAGCCCATGATAAGCGTTAACGTTTTGACCCAGTAACGTGATGTCTTTTACTCCGCACTCCACCAAAGAGCGAGCCTCGAAAATTATCTCAGAAACGGGGCGGGAATATTCTGCTCCCCGTGTATAGGGGACCACACAGAATGTGCAAAATTTATCACAGCCTTCTTGGATCGACAAAAATGCTGTAACCCCCTCATGACTTCTAGTGCCTGGCAGGGAGTCAAATTTTGATTCTACCGGAAACTCTGTCTGTACTAAGCGCGACTGCCCAGCCTCCAACACTCGGGTGACCAAGTCTGGAAGTTCTTGGTAACTCTGGGGGCCTACAACAATATCCACTTCTGGGAAACGGCGAGTTATTTCTTTACCAATACCTTGNGCAACACAACCAGCCACAGCCACAATAAACTGCTCTCCCAAACGCCCTCTAGCTTCTTTAATTAATCGCAGCCGACCCAACTCAGAAAACAACTTTTCGCTCGCCTTTTCCCGAATATGGCACGTGTTCAGAATAACCATGTCAGCGTCATTCACGGACGATTTTTCAGCAAATCCGACTTCTCCGAGTAGTTCCGACATCCTATCAGAATCGTAAACATTCATTTGGCATCCAAATGTTTTTATGTACAACGATCTGGTAGCACTTGATTTTATGGATTGCGCTTGTTGTTTTATTGACATTTCTTATTAACTTAGCATCAAGCCCCTAAGGTACCCAAGCCCTTACCAGTTTGAACTCGCTAAATATTTCACACCAACTCCCGGCCCTGGCCCACCGGCCTTCCCTGTAGACTTCAGCACCTAACTGAGATGAAAACTCTAGCACTGCGGCGCCGAGTGTCAACCGGGGGCGGTTTATCCTTCACGAAAGGTTCCTCTAAGAATCTCGGATAACGCAAATGCAACATTATTTTCACAAGATTTTGCTAACTCTTTTCGAGAAGCAAAATCACATAAAGTAAGACAGGGCAGAAAAGCTACTTCAACATCAGTTGGCCCCGACTTAAATACTGACCAGAGGTGTCCGGCCAGAGTCATATCGCCATACCATGCACGAGCAGGACGATCCCCACGCCCTAATGGAAGACCCAACACCTTTGTATAACCGATAGCAACAGGTTGGACTTTAACTGGAAAGCCATCCCACTTTGCGTTTCCTGCAGCAAAGAAAGTGCTGTTAAATGGCAGAACACGGTTCCCATCACTGCTCGTGCCCTCGGGAAAAAGGATCAGCCGTTGGCCTTGTCTTAATCTGGCTTTAATCTCTCCTAACTTTTCACCACTTTCTCTCATCCTACGCTTAACAAAAACTGTATGATTCAGCCTAGCCAACACCCCAAATAACGGCCAACCGGCCACCTCAGATTTTGANACAAAGCAAGCTTCTGTTAACGCCGCCAAAACAATAATGTCGAGGTAGGAACTATGGTTAGAAACAAAGAGAACAGCCGGTGATTTATCAGGAGCCCCATGCTCAATAACCCTTAAGCCAAGAAGAAAACAATTACCCTGATGGTATAGGCGGGGAATGCGCCAACTTAGACGTGATCCCACCAATAAAGCGCACACCTGTAGTGGCAGTAACAGAAAGGTCCAGGCCAAAAAGGCTAAAAGACGCACGATTGCTAAAACGTTTGNCGAGAAGGTCACCTTGAATAGGCTCTATCCAGGATTACGTTGAATGTCGACCATGTTCATAATGTTGGCGGTATTTTTCAGCCACTCTATCTGTCTTCACAATAATGCAAACATCTGTAGTTTGAAATTGAAAGTCGAGCACGGCTCCATCGCCAACAAAACATCCAACGCGAAGGTAACCCTTTACAAGAGGAGGTAGCAAAGAGCGGGCACTGCGCCTTTCAANCTTCGATTGGGAGACTTGGTCCATCGAATTGTAACGCTCTGCTAGTGCTCGCGGCCTAATGCGCAAAGGAGCCATGTGATAATGATGAAGATAGGACAATGGTATAGCGAGCTTCTTTATGTCCACACCATTTAAGCTCGCACATCCAAACATCCACGCCACATCATAATTAAACACGTAGGCGGCGATGCCACGCCAGAGGAGAGCCATTGTGTGTCCATTTCGATAATCAGCCGCGACACAGGAACGTCCGAGCTCCAAAACTTCACCGCGTTGTTCTAAAATCGCAGATATATCGTACTCTCCCGCTGTATAAAATCCACCAGATTTTTCCGCATTTGCCCGCCTACTTAGACGATACGTTCCCACCACCGCTCCGCTCGACCCCACGCGCGAGCCGTCTGTCACCATGAGATGATCACAGACGGGATCAAATTGGTCAAAATCGCGCTCTAGGTCACGCATTTGGTTATCTGGTACCGCACCCATTTCATTGTAGAACACTCGATACCGCAGCGCCTGCAAAGCATCGATATCATTTGGCGATGATGCTAGGCGAACTTCGAGGTCTCCCGACCGGATACCTTCGTACAAATCATCGAATTGTTCCGCAGCTGCCATAATTCTTGATCGCCCCCAGCCCCCCTGTCGNAAAACTAACTCGCCTTCGCTAATGAGGCCTTAGTCGGACTCCTCATCCCCCTGGGGCAGTGGAGTTCCATATAACTCCAGGCGATGGTCAACTAGCTCGTAACCAAGCTTCTTAGCTACCTCTCTCTGGATCACTTCAATATCATCATTTTGAAATTCAATAACAGCCCCTGTAGATACATCAATCAGGTGATCGTGATGCTCNTCGGATACCTCCTCATACCTGGATCTACCATCGCCAAAATCGTGCTTCTCCAGAACATCGCAATCCTCAAAAAGCCTGATAGTCCTGTATACTGTAGCCATACTAATTCTTGGGTCTAATACGACAGCCCGGCGGTACACAGCAGCCGCATCCGGATGATCCGTCGAATCCGACAAAACAGCAGCTATGGTGCGCCGCTGCCCCGTCATCTTCAAGCCCCGTTCTTTACACTTTATTTCAATCCGCGAAGTCATGACCCCTTCTCCTGTCTAAAAATCACGGCCACATACGCCATATGCTCACCAAGCATACTTTAGGAGCGCCCCACAACACAACCAATGCGTAGTAGAAAAAACCATGGTAGACTCTACCCTAACTAGGAACAATCTTTGTGGCCTTCAAATGCTCCGCGAATACTTTGACCAAGAAATCGATGTAACAGACAAAATTTGTCCCTTAACATTTGTTCACACACGATTAGCTATTGACGAAATGAGCCCCGGTAGAATTCTCTCTATACTGCTTAGGGANGGCGAAGCCCTCGAAAACGTTCCGCGATCTGCGGCGGAGCTCGGACATAAAATACTCTCGCTGACACCAGTCGTTCGCGAAAATGAAAAAGGCATATACCGGCTTCGTATTCTTATTTCTTAGAGAACCTCATCAAACTTCTAAAGGCAGCCGCATCAGCCACGCATCTACCTTCTCTCCCGAAGCTGTTCTATAATAGCGGTACCGTTTGCCTACCTTTAAGAATCCCAACTTTTTATAGAGAGAAAGGGCCGCTTCATTTGACTCCGAAACTTCCAACAGCATGGCCTGAGATCCGCGGGCACATGCTTCTTTAATAGCCGCCGCCGTAAGCGCAGAGGCACTACCTCGTCTCCGTATGCTTGGCATCACCCCAAGCCACAAGAGCTCCGATTCGCTTCCTATAACGCGACAGAAAATAAACGCCCTTGGAGATCCGGCCTCATCGCAACCACTCAGAAAGGCGAAGTTATTCTCTACACTCAGCATTTCTTGCACAGACCCCAACTTCAGAGAGCTGTCAAAACAGGAAGAGTAAATGGAAAGAATATCCTCAGCGTCCTCCCTAGAACGTGCTGTGTAGNGATTATCGCAAGACTGCATCTCCCCTCCTCTGGTTAGGTCGATGGGGACGCGTCGGTTGGACGCAAATAAATAGGAGCTACCTCCTCAACAGGCCGGGAAGTAGAAAGTTGGCAATTCGCCGCAAGGGCAACATCCGTCGCACACGGCAACCCCGCTGTCTCATCAAATATCAAATCTAGCTGGTTAAGGTTTGAGTTTAAGAGGTATGGTCGTATTAAACCTAGCCCGGTGCCACCAATCGTATATTTATTTTCGTATAACAGGTCTNCAGCTTCTGAGGGATTTATAACGCTGGCTTCATTTAATGGTAAACCGCAGGAAGTGAAAATTTGGACATAGACTTGCCCCCGTTTGGCGTCAAGCGTCGCCAATATTGGCCGTCCGTTGGAACAAATCCCCTGAGCTATAGCCTCCAAACTATTTACACCTAGCAAACGCGTCGATGCTGCCAACGCCAAACCGCGCGCAGCCGCAATGCCAATACGAATTCCTGTAAAACTCCCCGGTCCTTTAGCAACTGCTATCCCGTCCAAATCCTCAAATTCGCATCCCGATAGTCTCATTACACCAGAAATCATCGGGAGCAACTCCTCGGCATGTTTGGTTCCCAGTGCGCGCTGGTCATTTGCCAAAACCCGACCCTCGCAGCAAACAGCTACGGAACACATCTCTGTTACGGTGGCCAGTGAAAGGATGGTAGAAGACATGTTTTAACAGCTCCGTTGAAAAACTCCTGATAGATACGTACTATCAAATTACTAACTCGCCTGGGATCGACGGATCTCAGTAAACCTTCAGATGCGATACTCGAATATATATACTGTGTGTCAAGAAGCAGGAAAACCCAACCNGCCGTGATAACAGTTATTGACTAAACTCGTAGAAACCCAGAGAACACTTTTTAATGCATGTTGCCGAAAACATAAAGTTGGTACGCTCTGTTATATGTTTGTTGGTGTGCCTTCTATGTCTAACTCCGTATGAAAGTTTCACGCAGGAATCAGCTGTCGCTGTAGTGTATCACGGACTTGGGGATGTCAAAGGAGCAACAACAAGTTTGAGTGACTTTGAGAGCCATTTGTCTCTCCTCGCCTCACCAAAATATGAAGTCCTTTCATTACCTCAGGTTGTGAACTCCCTTCGGAGCGATAGTGCCCTACCTGAATATACCGTCGCAGTTACATTCGATGGCGCCCACATCTCAATATACAAGGAAGCCTGGCCAAGATTAAAAGCCTTATCCCTNCCCTTTACTGTTTTTGTGGCTACCGACCTTATAGATTCGGGAGGGGACAACTACATGAGCTGGGATCAACTGCGAGAGCTATCTTCTGCTGGGGTTACCATAGGCTCTCTTGGCCGAACATACGGTCACCTAGTTACTGACCATGACCCTGAAGCCGCAGCAAATGACATTGGTTACGCACAACAAAGGTTCCTTCAAGAGCTGGGCGGAGTACCAGAGCTCTTTGGCTATCCATTTGGCGAACATAGCAGAGCCTTACAGGCTCTTGTTGCAAGATACGGCCATGCTGCTGCCTTTGGGCAACATTCGGGAGTTCTGCATCCCAAAGAGAATTTCTTGGCTCTCCCAAGATACCCCTTGGTCGCAAGTTTTGCGCACCTGGACCGATTTCGCACAGTTGTAGATAGCCTACCCCTGCCGGTCACTGATNTAGTCCCNCCAGATGCCTTAATCAATGAAAACCCCCCCCTCCTTGGGTTCACAGTCTCTAAAAANCTAGGGCCCCTTGGCCAATTAGCTTGTTACCTTGCTCGATCCGGTCGATTAGATATCGAGCGGCTCGGGCCAAGCCGCATAGAAGTCCGATTCCTAGAGCCACTGGAGAAAGGACGCAGCAGAGTCAACTGCACTCTACCGGGCCCGGGTGGCCGATGGCATTGGTTCGGAATGCAACTTTTAGTTCCCTAAACCATAAATCGAGGATCTTCCATTTAGCGCTTTAAGTTAAGTCCCGCAGCTCTTGATCACTTAGGTTGCCCGGCACAATTATCAGAGGAACGCTCAACCTCTTTGTCAATTCGCTACTAAGTTGATGGACCAACTCGTTGTCACCCTTACCCTCAGGGGCACAGCCCAAAACCATAGCGCTTATGTATGGCTCCTCGTCAATTAGTCGAAGAATTTGCTCGGCCTTTGACCCTTCCTTAACAAACAGCACAGGAGTTACACCCGCATAATCATGGACCTCAGCAGCCAAAGCCTGCAGCCGGCACTCAGCGTCTGCCCGACCTTCCTCTGCCATTCTTTCACCAACAACAGCCCAGTGCTGAAACGCTGCCGGCTCAATCACGTAGAGTAAGACTATTTGCCCTCCAGTGTGATGAGCGCGAAGAGCAGCTAGGCGCATCGCAACCCGGCACTCGTCCGAATCATCAACACAAACTAAATAAGTAATCCGTCCAGGGATATGTGTTGGCTTCTTTTTNATCTTTTATGCTCTTCTAAAAACAGCACCGGCCAACCAACCGGATAACAATGCCAAGACAACGGCGAGAATACCATAAATCCAGGGGCTATCCTGAGCAGTTTGGTATATTCTCGCCTCCAAACCTGCTTTTCTTATCGACAGCTGCGTGCCTCCTTCAGAAATAATTTTTCCCTTCTTAACCTCGTATACCTTCGCCCTGTAGGTCCCAGGAGGCACATTTGATGGAAAAGTGAAGTGTATCCTAAATAGCCCCCCCTGCACCAAATCAACCGCGGCCGGTTCAGCAAAGTACAGACCTTGTTGAACCTTATGTCTTACTAGAGCCTTCTTGTAGGGTCCATAATCCCTTCCCTCAATGGCGCCTGCTAAACTCAGCACAACATTATTCACGCCGATTTGGTGCTGTAGCAGCACCTCCAACTCCAAAAGCTTATTTATAGGTCCGGTTGACGCAACTGCATAATAACCAGGAATATTTTGAAATACTGCTTCAGAGCGATTAAGCCAAATGCCAATCGTTTTTCTTTTTTTCCTGACCACCACATTTTGGGTGGGTCCACTCAGCACTGCAATTATATTACTTCCTTCATCTTCAGGAGCAGTTTGGACGCCGAATAGGACGACATTAGACCCCGTAAAACTAGAATGAATAGCTATATTATGTTTGCTCAGATCAACAGGTAACTCTGATGACAAACACCGCCCAGCTATCAAAAGCTGGATTAAAACACAAATGGCTAACTTTTGATTTTTACTATTCCAGTAGCTAGTCATCCAAACACCAAAGAAGTTGAATAAGGGTCTAAGGGTGCTACAAGCAAATCATGGGCCAACTTCGCGCACACCAAAAGGACCAGAATGGCTAACAAAATTCTTAATTCCTCCCCTCTGAGGCGAGCACCCAAACGACTGCCAAATTGGGCCCCTACCACAGCGCCTAGCAACAAAACCAAGGCAAGTACGATATCTACAGTTTGGTTGGTACCTGCATGGAGAAGGGTGCTATTAGCCGTGACAAAAATAATCTGAAAAAGTGAAGTTCCTACCACTATAGATGTAGGCATACCGAGAATGTAAATCATGGCAGGGATCATAATAAAACCACCCCCTACTCCCATGACAGCCGACAGTACTCCGACAAATAGCCCGATACCTGCTGGAACCAGAACACTGATATACAGTTTCGATTTTCTGAACCGCATCTTAAATGGAAGGCCATGCACCCAGTAATGNGTATGCATGCGTCCAGGTGACCGGCCCTTCCACCTTCGAATAATAGACCTGCCGCTCTCCACTGCCATCAAAATACCTACCGCACCCAGAAATACGACAAACAAAATCGAAATAAATTCGTCTATTTGCCCGATCTGGCGGAGCTTTCGAAAAAGTAACACTCCCATTCCCGAGCCAACAATACCGCTGACTACAAGAACAGCGCCCATCCTCAGGTCAACATTGCCTCTTCGCCAATGGGCCAGAAAACCGGAGACGGAAGCCGCCGTGATCTGGTTTGCTTCCGTCGCCACAGCTACTGGAGGTGGTACACCGATGAAAATGAGCAGTGGCGTCATAAGAAAGCCCCCGCCAGTACCGAACATGCCCGACAAAAACCCCACGACAAGGCCCAAGCCTAGCAGCAGGACTATGTTCATAGATATTTCAGCAATTGGTAAATAAATTTCCATCGATATCTAAAATGGAANGCAGACNANANCNTTTTGCGCCTACAAACCCAACAAGGCAAGTTTTTTATATTATAAACTCAGGCAAAACGACCCAGGGTCTATCGGCCCCACGGCAAGTCCACCCCAGAAATCCTCCTCAAATAAGGCCTATTATTTCGCGAACTTCAGAAAGAACCGGACGTGCGATATTTTGTGCTCGCTTGGCCCCGTTAGATAGCACTGCATCTATATGCGACAAGTCTTGGGAAAGGCGCTTTATCTCTTCTCCGATAGGAACTAGCTTAGCCACTGCTATCTCCGTCAAGCGGGGCTTAAACTCAGAAAAATTTTTCCCTCCAAATTCTGCGCATACTTCTTCAACGGATGTATCGCTGAGGGCTGCGTATATTCCGATCAAGTTTTCGGCTTCCGGCCGACCATCAAATTGCTCCCCACTAACAGGGAGAGGTTCTGGATCAGTGCGGGCCTTCTGAATTTTTAATGCAATCGTATCTTCATCATCAGTCAGATTGATTCGCGAATAATCAGACTCATCCGACTTGCTCATCTTGTTGGCACCGCTCCTCAAACTCATAACACGAGCAGCGTCATCCATGATCACGGGTTCCGGCTCGGGGAAAAAATCAACATCAAACATGCTATTAAAAGCTTGGGCTATATCCCGGGTCAGCTCCAGGTGCTGTTTTTGATCAGCCCCGACAGGCACGTGGGTAGCTTTATAGAGGAGTATATCAGCCGCCATAAGGTTTGGGTAAGCATATAAACCCACAGTTGCATTATCTCTGCGCTTCCCTGCTTTTTCCTTAAACTGAGTCATCCTGTTTAGCCAACCTAGTCGGGAAACACAGTTAAAAATCCACGCTAGCTCCGCATGACCCGATATTTTACTCTGATTAAAAATAATATTTTTAGCGGGATCTAAACCTGCTGCCAGAAGGCCGGCCGTGACCTCCCGGGTATTAGCACGGAGCTCCGCCGGATCTTGCGGAACAGTAATAGCGTGCAAATCAACAACACAGTACAAGCACTCAAACTTCGACTGCAACTTTACCCAATTCCGGATTGCGCCGAGGTAATTTCCCAAGTGCAAATTTCCCGTCGGTTGGACGCCCGAAAAAATCCGCTCCATGTATCCCCCAGAATATTTACTAATATGCCCAAGCCTAGGCGTCAGACCACACTACGATGTCAGGAGAAGTTTTCAACCTTACAGTTACATATAAAAAAGCAAATACGAATCAAGGTGCGTCGAGCTTGCCACCCCTGCTAATAGTTCTCAAGTACTGCAAAGACAGCCCCCCTGATGCAACGGAGACCATAAAATACACTCCCGCACCCGTTATAACTAGAACCAATACCGTCAACACTTGCGCCCATAGGCCAAGGGAAGAACCAAACAACCCATATCGCTGAACAATCCAAAGATACGCGGCCATCACAACGCCCGCTGCCAAAAGTTTCCCAATTCGCCACAACATACTCGGGCTGGGCCGAAACAACCTTCTTCGCTTGAGACCCCAGACAAGCAATATAACATTTACCCAAGATGAAATTGTGCTGGCTAAAGCGATGCCTACTACCCCTAGGAACTGCATGAGAATGAGATTAAGGAAGACATTAACCAACAGTGCGATAATAGCTATTTGAACAGGGGTTTTTGTATCTTTCCGAGCAAAATAACCAGGCGCTAAAACTTTAATAAGTATGAAGGCTGGCAAGCCTAGGGCATATGCAGAAAGAACAGCCGCAGTTACAAAACTATCAGCTACAGTAAAGGCGCCTCTTTCGAATAAAACCGAAATAATAGGCTCCGAAATCACTAGCAGAGCCAGAGCGGCTGGAATAGCAAAGGTAAGAGAAAGTTCAACAGCTTGATTTTGCGTTGCTAGGGCCGAGCCTTCATCGCCTTCGGCAACTTGACGGGAGATAGTTGGTAATAGAGCCGTTCCCATAGCCACGCCGATAACACCCAGGGGTAACTGGGCGACTCGATCAGCATAATACAAATGAGAAACGGACCCTCCAGGAAGTAAGGAAGCTATTACCATATCAACAACAAGATTTAACTGCACCACGCCTGCCCCTGCGACAGCTGGCAGCATTAATTTAAGTAGTTGTCTCACAGAGGCTGTCAATTTTGGGTAGCGTAAACTCGGCAACAGCCGCAGGCGCCAGCAATTCAGAGCGATCCACAGGAGTTGGATCACCCCTGCCAACGCCACTCCCCACGCCAAAGCGATAGCAGAACCTGCACCTGACCCGCCCATTGCTAGTAGGGAGCCGATCAAACAAAGATTCAATAAGACCGGGGCGAAGGCTGCACTTGCAAAGCGCTGAAAACTATTTAGTAAGCCAGAAAGGAGGGATACCAAGGAAATGAACAAAAGATAAGGAAATGTAAGCCGAGAAAGATACACAGTTAAATCAAATCGCTCGGGGTCATCGGCAAAACCAGGAGCAATCAGCATTACTAGCCACGGCATGGCCAACTGGGACAACCCAACAAAAATCACGAGCACTACTAGCAGAATAGAAAGCGCCTCCTCAGCAAATTGAAACGCTCCTCTTTTCCCTTCAGAAGTGAGTTTTGCGGAAAAAAGTGGCACAAACGCGAGGTTAAACGCACCCTCAGCAAACAACCTCCTAAAAAGATTGGGCAGCTTGAACGCAATAAAGAACGCATCTCCAGCTGCGCCCGCCCCCAGATAGAATGCGATCAGAATATCGCGAATAAAACCAAGACAGCGAGAGGCGAGGGTAAACATTCCTACCACTGCCGCAGATTTTATTAGCATCCGTATCCTCAGATTTTGTAAGGCACTTCTAAAAGTCTTCGTAGGCGAAGTCCACGCAGCAACCATACGGCAAAAATCTCTGCGCTATGGTTTACCTCTTCGCTTTCCCTAAAGCTTAGGCCGTCGTTGTTCACCTCGCACGAGCCGCCCGGGAAATTCTCCAGTATGCTCGCCAGCACACATCACCTCTATTCCACTAACAAACGTCCGTTCGTAACCAACGGCCCGTTGAATAAACCTTTTGCCACCAGAAGGCAGGTCATAAGCCAGCTCCGGCCTAGTCACGCTTAAAGATGCAAAATCAACAAGATTGATGTCGGCCCTAAATCCGGGAGCCAAGATCCCCCTATCCAATAATCCATAAGATGCGGCCGTCTTTCCCGTTTGTTTTGCCACCAGGGCTTCTAAACTCACGCCTTTTCCACGCTTTCGATCTCGTGCCCAGTGGGTAAGCAGAAAAGTGGGATAGCTCGCATCACATATTGTAGCCACGTGAGCACCCGCATCCCCTAACCCACATATCGTATTTTCATCCACCAGCATTTCCCGGACCACCTCTAGGCTGCCACCCGAATAATTCTCAAAGGGAAAGAGTAAAAAACCTTTCCCATCTTCCTGCAAAAGAATTTCTAATGCGAGATCCCACCTATCCTGGCCCATGCGTTCTGCCCGACGTGTTATGGTCTGCGAGGGGTGTGGTTCGTAATCAGGGGGGTCTGATAGTTCAAACGATTTATCTAACGCCTCGGCCATCCACTTAGTGTGCCCATCGTTTGGACGAACCTCCACCAAGGAACGGCGCAAGCTGGCATCTTCCTTTATTTTAATTACCCGTTCCTTCGGTGATAGAGACGCTAAGGCCCGCCAGCTTGGGTGACTAGAAAATGGATGTATGCTCGTCTCCAAGCCCATCAAAATTCCTATGGGCCTACACCCAACCTGGCCATTCACACTCAGACCATCAGCATTAGCTTCCTGAATTTGCTTCAGTGTTTGACGCCAGAGCTCTGGTTGAGCGTCCACCTGGAGCAACAAGACAGAGAGTGGGCGCCCCGATAGTTCGGCAAATTTCCGTAGTGCCAGAAATTCTCCCGGACCTAAATCCGAATTACACTCAAATACACCTGTCCCCGCGCGCCGCATGGCTTGGGCCAGACCAGCAAGCTCTATATCCTCAGCACTCAAGCTGGGAGTGGGACTTCCATCCGCAGCCTTGTGCTTTACGGTACGGGATGTGGAAAAACCTAGGGCCCCTGCCCTCAGGCTCTCTTCGAGCAAGCGAGCCATTTCCGCTATTTCATCTTCCGTTGGAACTTCATCATGATCCGCCCCCCTATCTCCCATCACATAAAAGCGCAACGCACCATGCGGCACCTGCGCCCCCACGTTCATGACCCTTTTTGTCGACCCCAGCACATCCAAGTACTCGGGGAAACTCTCCCAGTTGAAGTCGATCCCATCTGCCAAGACGGTGCCAGGGATATCTTCTACACCTTCCATTAGGTTGATTAGGTAATTCTGCGAACCTGGCCTGACCGGGGCAAAACCCACGCCACAGTTACCGAATACTGTCGTTGTGACCCCGTGCCAGGAAGAGGGGGTCATATAGGGATCCCAAGTCGCTTGCCCGTCATAATGCGTATGAATATCTACCCAACCAGGCAGGACCATGAGACCATCGGCATCAATTTCCCGTCTACCAGCAGATATTTCATTCCCGACTGCACTAATTAGCCCGTTGTCGACACCCAGATCCGCCACGTACCTGGGGTTTCCTGTCCCATCCACTACCGTGCCGGTCCGTATTACAATATCATGCATTGCTTACCCTAAATAAAAATCAAAATAACCTTTATCCACGCGACCCCTCTTTAGGCGGATGGGCCCGAATAACATCTTCATTAGGATCCGCACCCCACCCGGGCCCGGTTGGCAATTTCAAAACGCCATTCTCAATCACAGGAGGGACTGTAACCAGGTCATCCTTCCAAGGCACGTCGTCCGGGTCTATCTCCATTATTCGCAAGTGCGGAAGAACTGCACAAAAATGGGCGCTCATCAGTGTCGATAAGTGTCCATAAAAATTGTGTGGCGCAACATTAATCTCATAGGGTTCAGCCATAGCCGCAATTTTTACAGACTCGAGAATGCCATTCCATGGCACATCAATGATAGCAACATCTACCGAATGTTGTTCAAAGAACGGCCTGTACTGGCGACGTCCGTACAAAGATTCACAGGACGCTATTGGTGTCTTGCACGATCTTCGAATATCCCTAAGAGCTGTGGGATTATAGGTATCAATCTCAAACCATTGAAGACCAAGATCATCAAGCTCGTGGACCATCCCAAGAAAACCTTCGGTCTTAAAGTTGAAATTAATGTCCAAATGGACCTTAACGTCCGGGCCTGCTCCCTCTTGCAAAGCCATGATCTGATTTCTCACCGCTTTTTTTACCCTATCGCTTGGATTTAACGCGAGATCATATGACCCGGTATGCCGAAGAGTATTCGAGGGTCCGCCAGCTGCAAATCCTGCCATATACACCTCTGGTCCGCGAACGCGCTGAGCACCCTCCTCTTCAAACAAGAACATGTTGGTCTTCAGGGCGCGAAACCCTGCGTCGGCAACCTCTCTCCCCATCTCCCGGCAACCCTCTAGGGAGTTAAGCTGTTTGACGCCCAAAATTTCATGGTGGTGTAGTCGGTAAGTGCCACAATGCGACCAATATAACTCGATCTCATCCCTAACAGCCCCTCCCAACATCTCATAAACCGGGATACCGAGCGCCTTTGCCTTGATATCTACCAACGCATTTTCTATCGCCGCAATGGCTTGGGAGATCAGCCCGCCAGGCGCCTGCCGGGTCTGNCCATAAAGGCTCGCACTAATTCTCCCTACTGCTCGAGGGTCCGTTCCAATCAAACTTTCAGCAAGCGGTCTGATCACACCGGTCAGGCCTTTAGATCCNTAGCCNTCATTGTACTCCGAATANCCTACNACACCTTCATCTGTCATAATTTTCAGGAAGGAAAAATTTCGCCATCCNGCATCACAGTGTAGNTCTTCAATNCCCGTTATCTTCATNTCGACCTCCCTCTTTCAATAGTCAACACGCTGCAAGCGAACCCTNTTCCGCACGCCCCTGTTTNTCTCCNCCAACCTTCTCAGGAANNAATACTTCCAGCAAAGTATCTCTGATTTTCTTTATATGCTCGTCTCCAACNACCTTCATTCCNAACATATCCTTAACATANAATATATCCACAGCCCTAACACCGTACGTTGTTATNCGCGCCGATCCAATAGAAAGCCGCAGCTNCCTGAGGGTTCGTGTAACNTCATATAATANNCCCCCTCGATCTCGNGCNTTCACCTCAATAACNGTGTAAGTAGAGCTNGCATTNTTGTCCACCAAAACCCTAGGCGCCACAGAAAATACCCTNGTCCTGTCACGCAANNCGCNTTTACTCTCNATCANGGCTTGCGGCTTGAAATCGTTGCGAAGCGTCTCCTCTATCGTATGAGAAAGCTTTGACACCTGTTCATACGGCCGGCCATCNACNNCNTGAATCCAAAATACATCCAGGGCCATTCCATCTGTGGTCGAAAAAACCCTCGCNTCCGCTATAGTAGCGCCGCTAGCTGCCATCGCNCCAGCAATACCAGAAAATAATCCATGGTGGTCNGGACAATATATTGTCACCTCCGTGGCAGACCTTAACGGGTCTACCAATGAATCGAGTGCAAACTGCTTACCATGGCCATCCGCCTCTTTTATAAACTTAGCGTGCCGTGTGTGGATTTCTGTATCAAACGACAGCCAGTAACTCGGATATCCCCGCTTAAGATACTCAGCTACTTCATTTGGATTCCAATCGCTAAGGTTTCCGCACAAAGTTTCCTGTGCCGCGGCAACCCGTTCGCTACGATCAAGTCGAGTTCTGCCTGCGCTAAGCTCCGCAGCTGCTTCACTATATAGGCCTTCTATCAGTTGCGCCTTCCATCCATTCCATACCTTAGGTCCGACAGCTCGGATGTCAGCCACCGTCAGCACTAGTAAGAGCCGGAGCCTTTCAAGAGATTGTACTTCTCTCACAAAGTCACTCACCGTACGTGGATCTCCAATATCCCGCTTGAATGCCGTGCTGGAAAGCAGCAAATGATTCGCTACCAACCAGGAAACGGTCTCCGTATCTTCATGATTTAGTCCAAATCTCGGCCCCAGCTTTGAGGCAATTTTGGCGCCAATTGTGGAGTGATTACCGCCCCTGCCCTTTCCTATATCGTGAAGGAAGAGCGCTAGATACAAAACATTTCTCGACAACAAATCGCCGGCGATGTCTGTTACAAGCGGCAGCTGCTCGGACAGTTCACCCTTCTCCAGACTCCACAAGATCCCAATGGCAAATATCGTATGTTCGTCAACCGTGTACACATGGTACATATCGTGCTGCATTTGGGCCACCACCCTACCAAAATCCAGTATGAATTTTCCCAAAACCCCGCTCTCGTTCATCCGTCGGAGGGCAATGGCGGGCTCCGACGTCGATGTAAGGATTTCAAAAAAAATCTTGTTGGCCCGGTCATCAGCACGCAACTTGGCATCCACCCTCTTTAAGCTGCGTCCCAGAAGACGCAGTGCGTTTGGATGGACATCCAGCCCATTCTTTTGGGCTTCCCGGAAAAGTTCCAATATCTTAATTGGGCTTCGCTCAAATTCACAATCATTAGCCACATCCAACCGCCCGTTGGATATCCTAAACCCTGAGACGCCACTATACTTCCGAAAGCTTTTGAAGCCTGTTTTCCGAGTTGAGTTCCTGTGTTCAGCCTCTAGCGCCGAACAGAACGTTCGGGTTAGATTCCCCACATCTTTGGCAACCCTATAATAGTACTTCATAAAACGTTCCGCGCCAGTCGCATTGCGACGGGACCCAAACTGCATCAGGTCNGCAACAGGCGCCTGCTGGTCGAAAGTGAGCCTATCCTCCTTTCGNGAAGCNAGATAGTGCAGATGGAAGCGAACAGTCCATAGAAATTTATTTGATTTATCAAAAAGTTTTTTTTCATCCTGCTTAAGGACACCCTGAGAAACTAGATCCTCTATTTCATGTATTGGGTACAAGTATCTTGCAATCCAAAGCAGAGTATGAAGATCGCGCAAACCACCCTTACCATCTTTTATATTAGGCTCCAGCACGTAGCGAGATTTGCCCATCTGAGTGTGTCGATCAGTCCGTTCAGACATCTTGGCAGCTAGAAACTCATCCCCGCCTTTCGTCAACACCTCTTTCCTGAATCGCCGCATAAATTCTGTAAACAGAGGCTGATCTCCGCATACATGCCGTGCTTCAAGGAGACTGGTGCAAATTGTCACATCTTTGCTAGCCCTCGCCACACTCTCATCCAAGGATCTGGTCGCGTGACCTACTGTTAGACCTAAGTCCCAAAGTAAATATAATAGGTACTCGACTACTTGCTCACCCCTCGGCGTCAACTTCCAGGGATGCACAAAACATAGATCGACGTCAGAACATGGAGCCATCTCTTCTCGCCCATACCCGCCAACGGCGACGAGTGATAGGCGGTCAGCTATCGTTGGGTTTATTGCTGGAAAGATGTCCCCGTCAACACGTTCAAAGGCGACGCGAATAATTTGGTCCATCAAAAAGCTATTAGCTAACGCCGCCACAGTCCCATCAGATTTATCCACGAAAATCTTTCTAACAACANTCCGGCCAGCATCCAAACTTTCTCTTAGTTGCCGCAGCAGAACTGCTCGATACTCTGTCGATCCAGACAAACCTTTTAGTTGGGCGGAAAGCTCCGATGTTAGGTGCCGCCTATCGATGACCTCCCTTTGGTTAAATGGCAGTCTACTCATCGGCTTCCATTATTCTGCGAAGGTTGTACAACGCATCCAATGCCTCTAGGGGGGTTAAATTATCTGGCTCAATCTGCCGCAATTGTGCCCGGACAGAATCAACTGAATTAAGATCTGGATCTTCATTAGTAATAGAAAATAGGGGCAGGTCTTCAGCGGATAGGGTCAGATCTGAACCTCGCTCTTCATGCTCGAGCACGGCCAGCACCTCCTGAGCGCGCTTTAATACCCGTGATGGCAGTCCCGCCAAGCGGGCAACTTGTATGCCGTAAGAGCGATCTGCTGACCCAGGTGCCACCTCATACATGAAAACGACTGTATCCTTCCATTCCTTTACTCGCATATAATAACAGACAAGGGAATTTAGTCTGGAAGATAAAGCCGTAAGCTCGTGGAAATGTGTAGCAAAAAGAGCGCGACATCTGTTGTGAGTGTGGAGGTATTCAACTGCCGCCCAGGCTATAGACAGGCCATCATACGTGGCGGTACCCCGCCCTATTTCGTCCAACACGACCAACGACCGCTCACTAGATTGATTTAGTATAGCCGCTGTCTCTATCATCTCCACCATAAAAGTAGATCGCCCGCGGGCAAGATCATCTGCAGCGCCCACCCTACTAAACAATCTATCTACGATACCAATATGTCCGGCCTTTGCCGGGATGAAACTCCCCGTCTGGGCTAACACCGTGATAAGAGCGTTTTGTCGCAAAAAGGTGCTCTTACCTGCCATGTTTGGCCCAGTAATAAGCCAAAGCCTACATTCTGGGTCTAAATTACAACTATTGGGAATGAAGGCCACATCCCCTTGAGACACGTCCGACTTAGCCTCAACAACAGGATGTCTCCCGCCGTCGATGTTAAATTGTAGACTATTATCTACTNCCGGACGTACATAGTTTCGTTCTGCNGCCAACTGCGCAAAACCGACGGACACATCCAACGCTGCCAGGGCCCCAGCGGTTTCAGTAAGCGGAAGCCTCTCATCACAAACCTTTTCAACGAGTTTTTGAAATAGATCTAACTCCAATACCAGTGCATCTGAAGCCGACGACGAAATCATTTTCTCCAATCCACCCAGTTCCAAAGTAGTAAAGCGGACCGAATTTGCGAGTGTTTGCCGATGTATAAAACTTGAAGGAACTTTATCTGCCTGTGCCGCTCTCACTTCGATAAAGTAACCTAAAATATTATTCTGTTTTATTTTAAGCGCCGGAAATCCCGTGTCCAAACGGTAGCTATTTTCTAGATCCCTAATTAAGCGTCTGCTCTCATCACGCCCTAAGCGGAGCTTATCTAAGCGTTCAGAGAAGCCTTCTTCTATAAAGCCACCCGTCCTCGCTAAGAGTGGCAAGTCAGAAGAAAGGGCGGCCGATAACACATCTAAAATCTCTTTGTGCGCATCAAAAAATCTCCCATAGCGCGCCATTAACCCCCCTGTCTTAGCTGCCTCCCCCTCAGAAAGAAGCGCGTGAATTTGTTTACCTACGGCAATGGCATCCTTGACTACGGATAAATCGCGAGGGCCTCCCCGATCCAGGGTAAGCCGTGCTAAGGCTCGCTCCAAATCTGGGCAACTCCGTAGCAATTTGCGAAGTTCGGAACGGACAGAACCATCGTCGACCAACCAAGCAACTTCATCCAATCGTTCGGCTATTAGGTTCGGATCAGTGACAGGTGCCATCAATCGAGCGGCGAGTAGCCTGGCTCCAGAAGCGCTACAGGTGAAGTCAATTGCCCCGAGCAAGCTCTTTTCCCGGCTACCATCAAGGGATACTACGATCTCCAAGCTCCGTCTGGTCGCGGAGTCTATTGCCATAACGGCGTCTGTATTTTGCCTCCTGGGAGGAGCTAGGTGAGGCAATTGACCTTTCTGGGTCAGCCGCACATATTCAAGAAGAGCCCCACAAGCACCCAACTCCGCCCGCCCAAAAATTCCAAATCCCTCGAGAGCCAGGACAGCAAACGCTTCCTTTAGACGGTTCTCACCGCCGTGGCTGGTAAAACGAGATTGTGGCAGAAACGTCAAGATAGATTTCCACTCTGCTAAAACCTTAACAAGCACTCCCTTCTGACTAGCATCCTCCGGGACCAACAATTCCCCAGGCGCTATTTGGGCTATTGCAGAGCCTAGATCTTCCAACGCTGGAGCAGAGCAAACAAAGCTCCCTGTCGAAATATCAATCCAGGCCAATCCGATGTTTGACCCGACAGCGGCAACAGCCGCCAGGTGATTATTTGAGCGCGCATCCAAAAGACCTTCCTCCGTCAAGGTGCCCGGAGTAATAATCCGCACCACATCCCTTTTTACCAAAGCCTTGTAACCGCGTTTTCGCGCTTCCATAGGGCTTTCCAACTGTTCGCAGATCGCAACCCGATGACCGCCTTTAATTAACTTTTGTAGATAGGTCTCGTGGCTATGGACTGGGACCCCACACATGGGGACGTCCACACCCTCGTGCCGACCCCGTTTTGTCAAAGCTATATCAAGGGCAGACGCTGCCAACACGGCATCTTCAAAAAACAATTCATAAAAATCTCCCATCCGATAAAACAAAAGGCAGTCCTCATGTTCCTGTTTAATGGCCCAATATTGGGCCATCATCGGGGTTGGTTGGTGTTTGGCGTTACCTCTAATAGCGATACTCCTCTAGGTATGAACCAAAAGATTGTAATGGGTTCGTCCTCTCCACCAAAATAATAACACAACCCTTGTAAAGAGAGTTCCTTTACGATCTCGGTTGACAGTACTAGAATCTCATCACTGATATAGCTACAATACATTTGTATACNAACCCCAGAAAGAAGGGTCATGCCGCCATCTAACAAAACGTCAAAAGTTCTGCGGGACGAAGCGCTTGCCTTTCACACCATGGGGAAGCCAGGCAAGTTAGAAGTAAGGCCAACAAAGCCCTTGACCACAGCCAGGGAGCTTTCCCTTGCTTATTCACCAGGGGTGGCCGAGCCCTGTCTTCAAATACATAAAAACCCAGATTTGGCGTACGATTACACTTCAAANGGAAACATGGTCGCCGTGATTTCAAACGGCACTGCAGTCCTCGGCCTGGGCAATTTAGGTGCGCTGGGTGCCAAACCGGTAATGGAAGGTAAAGCTGTCTTATTTAAGAGGTTTGCCGACATAGACAGNATAGATCTAGAGATTGACACAGAAGACGTAGACGAATTCGTAAATTGTGTGCGCCATCTAGGAAAGACCTGGGGGGGAATAAANCTGGAGGATATCCGNGCNCCNGAATGCTTTATAATTGAGCAACGNCTCAGGGAAGCAATGGATATTCCCGTATTCCACGATGACCAGCATGGAACNGCNATAATTGCNGCNGCNGGCTTTATCAANGCTCTACANCTNACNGGNAGNNAAATTANNGANNCACGTGTNGTCATCAATGGGGCNGGNGCCGCCGGAGTNGCCTGCNCGGAGCTATTAAAAGGTATGGGAGTNCCTCCGAAAAACNTTNTTTTATGCGANACTCGGGGGGTNATTTTTACAGGCCGAGAGGCCGGAATGAACCAATGGAAGTCNGCNCACGCCAANCCTACTGAACTAAGAACNTTNGCTGAGGCAGTNNANGGTGCTGACGTATTTTTTGGGCTCTCAAAGAAGGGNGTCATGACGNCNGANATGGTGAAANGCATGGCNNCNCANCCNATNATTTTTGCAATGGCNAACCCTGACCCAGANATTACNCCNGAAGANGTGGCNGCAATCCGNGNTGATGCCATTATGGCAACNGGGAGGTCTGACTATCCCAACCAGGTTAANAATGTNTTGGGNTTTCCGTATATTTTTAGGGGNGCCCTCGACGTNCGNGCANCTACAATTAACGACGCTATGAAGATTGCNGCAGCAGAAGCCATCGCGGCGCTCGCNCGGGAGGANGTNCCNGACGAGGTTGCNGCNGCNTATTCTGCGGGTAACTTNCGTTACGGACCNGAATANATAATNCCAGCNCCCTTNGATCCCCGCCTAATNAGCGCNGTCCCTATGGCNGTNGCNCANGCNGCNATCGCNAGCGGCGTNGCGCAGAAACCTTTTGCAGACGAAAACGANTATAGGCGNANTCTGGGCGTCAGNCTNGATCCCGCCGCNAGCAATNTCCAAATGATNCAAGAGGAAGTCCGTNGCAAACCAGTACGCATGGTTTTTGCAGAAGGCGANGAAGAACCTGTAATTCGTGCNGCNCTNCANTGGCGTGGGTTGGGTTTNGGNACNCCAGTTCTAATAGGNCGGGAAAANGTNATCCTNGAAACTATGTCNAAAATGGGNCTTGGCGGNCCAGAAAGCCTGGAAATACANAANGCCGCNCTAAGCAAAGACAACAAANTCTATACNGATTTCCTNTACTCTCGTCAGCAGAGNAACGGNATGCTTTACCGAGACTGCCANCGNTTAGTNAACCAAAANCGNAATGTTTTTGGAGCNTGCATGGTCGCNATGGACCATGCTGAAGCTATGGTCACTGGATTAACCCGNGGNTACTACGTCGCTCTNGAAGANATAAGNCTGGTNCTTGATCCNAGGCAGNNCGAGCGCATGTTTGGGCTTTCNATGGTGATCTCNGAAGACAGAACNGTNTTTATTNCNGANACCACNGTNCATGAGNTNCCAACNCCAGANGAGNTNGCAGATATAGCTTGNCAAACAGCAGCNAAANCNAGNTCNATGGGNTATGANCCNNGGGTNGCNCTGTTATCTAATTCNAANTTTGGCAATCCNAANTGGGAACAGGCNGAGCGGATCAGAGANGCNGTAGGGGNNCTTGATAAAAGGNNNGTTGATTTNGAATANGACGGAGAGNTAGCNGCNGATGTTGCTCTTAACTCGGAANTACTAAANCTTTATCCATTCTGNCGATTNTCTGGNCCGGCCAACGTCTTNATNATGCCNGCNCTNCATAGCGCCAATATCTCTGCCAAACTANTNCACGAAATAGGGAATAAAGCCGTCATAGGNCCNCTGCTTATGGGNCTCAGCAAGCCCGCCCAGATAGTGCCNATGGGATCTACNGTNTCCNCTATAATTAACCANGCNGCNTTTGCNGCNCACGANGCCTTGCGGCGNCANAAGANNCCCGNCCTANAGNCTTCANNCNGAAAAAANNGGCGTCGGAAAAGTGCNTGATCTTCTGCNATGTGCCANGGCANCNCTTANACCTGGAGNCCCAAATANTTAAGGCGCCCTCCTAAGAGGATATATGTTGCTCTTTAAGAGACATTCGCGTCTTTTCAGATTGTTTCGTATAGCTTTTTATCTGTCCCTACCTGCTGGGATGGCATTACTTATTGTAAGCCAGTTCACCCAGCTTTCCNCCCCCCAGGCGATTGCGGCTTGGACCTTAGCGGCCGCAGCCACTATAATAATGGCTATGCCAATCGTTGCAGGGCTTACCCTCCTGCCAGGCTTTAGTGAAAGTCTAGCCTCCAAACATCGGGCGCAGCCACCAGACTTTGGCAGGTCGAACCTCGGGCGAGAAACCACCACCGCACTCCGGGCATTGCAGCGCGCGTGGAACGCACAGATAGAAGAGCTCTCGCTCTCAGTTCGCACNAGNAACAATATCATTGAACTCCTTCCAGANCCCNTNATCATCCTAGATNCTGACAGGGCGNTTTCCCGTGCTAATAAAGCGGCCAGAAGTGCNTTTGGCGANGACATACTTGGACGCAATTTAGCTACTATATTTAGAGCCCCAGAAGTTTTGACCGCTTGNTCGGAGGTGTTGGAGAAGGGTTCTTCANCCCAGCGAGAATTCACAATTCCACTNCCGGAGCCTGCCAGAACTTTTTTATGCCGCGCCTTTCCCGTGAAACTCGAGNGCCAGCAAACACGGGCCACNCTGATAGGGTTCTACGATATCACAACCTTAAAAGACATAGATCAAACACGGGCAGACTTTGTCGCGAATGCNAGTCACGAAATTCGGACACCCTTGGCAGCTATCTCTGGGGCTCTAGAAACACTCCGGGGCCCTGCAAAAGATGATATAGAGGCGCAAGAACGGTTTTTGGATATCATTCAAGATCATGCTGNACGGATTAATCGGCTTATCGAAGACNTATTATCCTTGTCGCAAATTGAGATGATGGAACACAATTCCCCTTCGGAACGGACGAACCTTATGTCCATAATTAAAGGAGCCATAGAAGATATTGAGTGGCGGGCCCGACAAACAAGGGTTACCATAAACCTTGAAGACCGCGCTCAAGACATTGAAGTTGCCGCCGACCCTCACTCCTTAAGGCGCGCCTTTCAGAACCTTCTTGATAATGCCATCAAATATGGGGGCTCAGAAGTCTCGGTAAAAATTAGACTGACAGGGTCCCCTGAAAAGTCTCAGACGGTGACTGTCAGTATTTTAGACAATGGCGCGGGAATTCCAGAGAAACACCTTGGCAGGCTGACGGAGCGATTTTACAGAGTGGATAAAGCCAGGTCGCGAGGGCTCGGGGGTACGGGCTTAGGCCTGGCCATTGTCAAACATATTGTTAATCGCCACCGAGGCCAACTCTCTATTACAAGTAAAGGAGGGAAAGGAACCGCCGCCTCGATAACTATCCCTGTCCTAGAGATCCAATAAAATCACCTTACTGTTGCCAGTGAAATAAAACTGTAACGTAAACGTAATATAATGTGCGCTCTGATCCTGTACGCAAAAGAGATCCGCGATAGAGACCTGACCTTTGTGATGACAAAGAGGGCTCTCAAGTCTCGAATCTTATGTTAGCAAGAAAAGGAGAAAGAAAGTGAGCTTTCGAAATATTATCCTGGCTGCGGGCCTAGTCTTGGCTGCCTCGGGAGAATCAGAAGCGCGCGATCAAATACGTATAGTAGGATCTTCTACGGTCTTTCCATTTGCNACGGCAGTGGCTGAGCAATTTGGTAAGACCACAAGTTTCAAAACACCTGTGGTAGAGAGCACTGGCTCTGGTGGTGGACTGAAGCTTTTCTGTGCGGGCCTCGGTGTGGAGCATCCAGACATCACCAATGCGTCCCGTCGCATTAAACAAAACGAAGTGGAGCGGTGTGCAAAAAACGGCGTTACCGACATAACCGAAATCAAGATTGGTTATGATGGGATTGTATTGTCCAACTCCCGNGCATCNGCCCAAATGTCTATTACTTTGAAGCAACTTTTCATGGCCTTAGCCAAGGACGTTCCGACGGANGGNTCAGGAGAANAATTAGTTCCTAATCCCTACAAAAATTGGAGTGACATAGATCCGTCTCTGCCAAAATCTCCCATTGAGGTCATGGGCCCACCCCCGACCTCAGGAACCCGGGATGCCTTTGTCGAGCTCGCTATGGAAGGCGGTTGTAAAAAATTTCCTGCTCTTAAAGCAATGAAAAAACAAGACAAGAAAAAGTACAAGGCTTTTTGCCATGCAATCCGCGAGGACGGAGCCTTCATTGAGGCGGGGGAAAACGATGTATTAATCATTCAGAAACTGGTTGCCAACCCAAATGCGTTTGGGATCTTTGGCTTCAGTTTNCTAGATCAAAACATAGACAAAATCCAAGGCAATTTAATTGATGGAGTGGGGCCAAACTTTGACAGCATTGCCAACTCCGACTACCCCGTTTCACGCTCCATGTATTTCTACGTTAAACACGCCCACGCAACGGTTATCCCGGGCGTCATGGAATATTTGGCGGAGTTTACAAGTGATCAAGCTTGGGGGCCCGATGGTTACCTCTCAGAAAAGGGNNTGATTTCGATGNCCGATGAAGAGAGAGCTAAGTTTCAAAAGGATGGACAAGAACTTGCCCAACTGGAGCGGTAACTGACTGTTACATAGTGGGCCCATTTGGGCCCACTATCTTTCTTGTTAAACCATAAAGGTGAGTGGCCACTTAATGACAACTCTACTGTTACTAATTATTCTGGCGCTACTCACTTGGGTAGGGTTTTTTTATGGTCGCAACCGTTCATTGACCGTAGTCTCCGGAGACTCAGAGAAACTTCACTCCCGCCCACATCAATATGGANTCTATGTGGCTCTCTGGTGCGCGTTACCAGCCATACTTGTGGGGTCCGCCTGGCTAATTGTGCAACCAGTATTTTTTGAACAATTGCTTCTGAGCTCTCTACCGGAAGAATTTCAGAGACTGTCTCCAGCACAAACAAATTTGTTGATGGCAGATATTAAAAATATGGCTGAAGGCATATTTGTTGTCAGCGAGCCAGACCCGGTTATTGCACTAGCGGCCGACCAACTTCAAAAATTTAGAAGTATAGGAAACGCCTCAATGTTAGTCGTAGTCCTAACAATCGCTGTAGGTGGGATGGCATGGGGGCGCTCTAAAATTGTCCCCACACTGAGGTCGCGTCAAGCGGTAGAGCGGGTTTTGTCAGCNGCCCTTTTTATNAGCTCCACGGTAGCTATCATCACAACCATAGGAATAATTCTGTCATTGTTATTTGANGCCATGCGNTTTTTTAACGCGGTTTCCGTTTCAGATTTCTTGTTTGGGTTAGAGTGGAGTCCCCAAACGGCAATCCGGGANGACCAAGTGGGAGCCTCCGGCGCCTTCGGAGCCATCCCCCTATTTACAGGTACAATTTTAATCACTCTAATAGCGATGGCGATGGCAGTTCCGGTTGGCCTGTTCTCCGCTATTTACCTATCTGAGTACGCTCCACCTTCAGTTCGAGCAACNGTCAAACCAACACTNGAAATACTTGCTGGAGTTCCCACCGTCGCTTATGGCTTTTTTGCCGCCATTAGCCTTGCTCCTGCTATGAGGAGCTTGGGCGCTGTGCTTGGCCTGGACATCGCGTCAGAGAGTGCCCTGGCTGCTGGGGTTGTCATGGGAGTAATGATCATACCCTTCGTTTCATCACTCTCTGATGATATTATCAACGCAGTGCCCCAATCTTTAAGAGATGGATCCTACGGGCTGGGTGCCACTCAATCGGAAACCATCAAAAGGGTTGTCCTTCCAGCGGCTTTGCCGGGCATTGTAGGTGGAGTGCTCCTCGGAGTATCACGGGCAATCGGGGAAACCATGATCGTTGTTATGGCGGCGGGTCTCGCGGCAAAACTCACTGCCAATCCTTTTGAGGCGGTCACAACAGTTACCGTGCAAATCGTTACACTTTTGGTCGGGGACCAGGAGTTTGACAGCCCAAAAACTCTGGCTGCTTTTGCACTTGGGCTCACGCTATTTATCGCAACTCTGATTTTGAATTTTATCGCGCTCCGAGTAGTACAAAAATATCGTGAGAAATATGAGTAAAAAAACTCAATCTCATAGTGCTCTAGAGAACAAAGGTCGCAACACGTCCAGACACCTGGCCAAACGGTATGCATCCGAGCGGCGTTTTATTTGGTACACAAGANTTGCAATTCTGCTTGCTTTAAGCGCTTTAGTCGTTCTGCTGTTCGCNATTTGTAGCCGAGGNTATACCGCCTTCGTTCAAACGGAGATAGCCACAACTATATTTTTTGATGAGTTAAAGATTGACCCCGACGGCAATAGAGACAGCGCTGTATTAAAGCGTGCTAATTATACAGGCCTCATAAAGACGGCGCTTTATAAGCAATTCCCGGACGCAGAAACCCGTCAACAAAAGCGCGCACTCTACAAGCTAATTGGGTCAAGCATGGGACTGGAGCTCAGGAAAATAATCTTGGCTGACCCGTCGCTAATTGGAACTAGTCAGAGGATATGGTTTACCGCCTCTGATGACGTCGACATGGCAGTAAAGGGNAAAATGCCTCGCGACGTCCCAGAGACCCAGCGCAGGTTGAGTGACCAACAACTATCATGGTTGGAAACCTTAGAATCGGCTGACCAAATTCGAACGGTTTTTAATACCATGTTTCTCACTACCGGCGATTCCCGCGAACCTGAACTGGCCGGCATTTGGGGTGCAATGGTCGGATCATTTTGGATGATGGCGGTGTGTATCGCTCTCTCTGTTCCCTTCGGGGTTATGACAGCTATCTACCTAGAAGAATTTGCGCCTTCTAATAAGTTTACAGATCTAATCGAAGTCAACATCAACAATCTAGCTGCCGTGCCATCCATTATATTCGGCCTGCTGGGGCTAGCCATGTTCCTGAGCCTCTTTGGCCTTCCCAGATCTGCACCCTTAGTGGGAGGTATGGTCCTGGCNNTAATGACNNTNCCAACGGTTATAATAGCNGCNCGCGCCTCNCTCAANGCCGTTCCCCCATCNATAAGNGANGGNGCCCTGGGNATTGGNGCATCTCAAATGCAGACAGTGCTCCACCATGTCCTGCCNCTNGCCGTNCCAGGNATTTTAACTGGNACAATCATAGGAATGGCACGCGCNTTAGGGGAAAGCGCCCCGCTTTTAATGATAGGCATGGTCGCATTCATCGTAGATGTGCCAAGTGGGCCGCTAGATGCGTCCACTGCATTGCCAGTACAAGTCTATTTGTGGTCCGACAACCCTGAACGAGCCTTTATAGAAAAAACCTCCGCGGCCATAATGGTATTACTTGCCTTCTTAATTACAATGAATGGAGCAGCTGTGTATCTAAGACGTAAATTTGAGCGGAGATGGTAATGGCTGNGGCCCCATCACCCGACAAGAACAAAGAAGTGGCTTTCATCGGATCTCCAAAGGTCATCACAAAGGATGTCAATGTATTCTATGGTGAGAACCCAGCCCTTAACAGCATTTCCATCTCGGTATCTGGCAACGAGGTTACCGCCTGTATTGGCCCGTCGGGATGCGGTAAATCGACCTTTTTACGATGCCTCAACCGCATGAATGATACTATAGAAGGGTGCAGGGTCACCGGCGACATACTGATCGATGGTAATAATATTAACCACTCCTCGGTAGATGTGGTCCAACTCCGAACACGTGTTGGCATGGTATTCCAAAAGCCCAACCCATTTCCAAAATCGATTTATGAAAATGTTGCTTATGGGCCTCGAATACACGGTCTAGCAGAAAACCGTGTTGCCCTAGATGATATAGTTCAGAACAGCCTGACCAAGGCAGGTCTCTGGGAAGAGGTTAAAGATCGCCTCGATGAACCCGGGACAGGAATATCGGGTGGGCAACAGCAAAGGTTGTGTATAGCGAGAGCCATTGCCATAAACCCTGAGATTATTCTTATGGACGAACCATGCTCAGCCCTCGATCCCATCGCAACAGCTAGAATCGAGGAGTTAATGGATGAACTTCGTAAGGATTTCACCATTATTATTGTTACGCACAACATGCAACAGGCGGCGCGAGTATCACAAAAAACTGCCTTCTTTCACCTAGGGGATTTGGTGGAATTTGGTCCTACTGAAAAANTTTTCACCAANCCTTCAGAGAAAAAAACGCAAGATTACATAACGGGACGCTTTGGTTAATTGAGTAAGTATGGAGTCTAACAAATGTCGACAGAGCACATAGTCCAATCCTACGATGACGAGTTAGCCAATCTGACAAACGCCATATTGCAAATGGGCGGTTTAGTTGAAAGTCAAATTACAGCCACTGTGTCGGCTATCACGAATCGGGATAGCGCGGCAGCTGAACAGATCATCGAAAATGACAGAGAAATTGATGAGCTGGAGGTTGCAGTTGAGCGGCAGGTTGTTTCAATGCTAGCTCTGCGGCAACCGATGGCAGATGACCTTCGTGCTGTCATTGGTGCGCTGCGAATCTCATCAGATTTGGAACGAATGGGAGACCTCGCCGCCAATATTGCCAAACGTACAATTGCTTTATCCAGTGTTGATCAATTTCCTGCACTTTCTAGCCTAAGGGCCATGGCCCTCATAGTGCAAACAATGGTGAAGAACTCCCTGGACGCCTTTATCGATAACGATCGCGAGAAAGCCATGAGCACTTGGCGCGAAGATGAAAAAGTCGACGAACTCTACAACAGTATGTTTCGCGAATTGTTAACCTATATGTTTGAGGATCCAAAACTTCTTACGACCTGTACCCACCTCCTATTCGTTGCAAAAAACATGGAAAGGATAGGTGACCACGTAACGAACATCTGCGAAATCATCCATTATCACAGTACCGGCGAGAGAACCATGGGTGATAGACCTAAGGCCGACACTACTTCCCTACATACTCCTGCAGAAGGTCAGAATAGGGACCAATGAGCATACAAATTAGCAAAGCATCTGTACTTATCGTCGAGGATGAACCCGATATCGCTGAAGTTATTCGTTATAACCTTTCGCGCGCTGGTTATCGTGTTCGTAACACACTAGACGGAGAAGAAGGGCTGATAATGATAAAAGAGGAAAAGCCAGATGTCCTCATTCTAGATTGGATGCTTCCCTCCGTTTCTGGGTTGGAAATTTGTAGAGCCCTAAGACGTCAGAAGGATACCCGAGATATAGGCATCATTATGTTAACAGCCCGCGGGGAAGAGCTAGATCGAGTTCAGGGTCTTGAAAGCGGTGCTGATGACTACATCTCCAAGCCGTTTTCACCTGCTGAGCTNGTCGCNCGAGTGGCNTCCGTTCTGCGTCGNTCTAAGCCGNTAACATCNCAAGAAGTCCTTATNTACGCGGATATTGAAATGGACCTCNCCACCTTCAGAGTAAAGCGCTCTGGNCGCTACATNTCCCTCGGACCAACGGAATATAGGCTTCTTCGNCACTTTCTTGAAAACCCAAAAAGGGTCTACTCTCGCGAGCAGTTGCTGGACGCGGTGTGGGGCCGCGATATAGTGGTGGAGGCTCGCACTGTGGATGTTCATATACGGCGTTTAAGAAAGGCACTTAACAGCGAAAACGGAGCTGATCTGATACGAACAGTCCGCTCAGCGGGATATGCTTTGGAAAAGCCACTGAGCTAATTCCGTAGCCAGTAATTGAGCAAAGAAACACCATAATCCTAGGTCGCGCCTTGTTGTGACTTGTCGTATGATTAAAACGCCATGACGGATTCGACTAAAACAGCGACGACCCCCTGCCAAATATGTAATAGTCCAAACGCCCCACTGTATGCCACTCAAGATAGGCTGTGCCTTTACAAGTGTGAAAACTGCGGACTCGTCTACCTTGATCCGATGCTTTCATTAGAAAGCGTATCAAGCCTCTATAGCGACGCGTACTGCGGAACCACAACTGGATATTTTGCAAAAGCAGATAAAAAGCTCCGTCGTGCCCGAAGACTCCTGAAAAAAATAAGGAACAAGGCGTCTGGAAACAAGTTTTTGGATATAGGCTGTAATGGGGGCTTTACCATGGAAGCTGCCAGAGAAACCGGTTTTGAAGCACATGGTATTGAGTTGGATGGGGCTTCTCTTGACTACGCACGGAAAAATTTTCCTGGAAACGACTATTTTCAAGGCACTGTTCAGCAGTATCAAACAACGATGCAGTTTGATGTGGTGTACTGTTCTGAAGTAATTGAACATGTCTCTGATGTAAATTCTTTTTTGTCTGCTATAGCGCAACTCATGAAGCCAAACGCCCTTTTATATTTGACGACACCCGACATTGGGCACTGGCGGAGACCAAAGAACATATACGAGTGGGATGCATTCTGCCCACCTTCGCACTGCCTCTATTTCAACCCTTCAAATCTAGCCAAGCTCCTTNTTTCACACGGATTTGATATTATTAAAGTCCGTTGGGCCTGGAAGCCAGGCATCCGACTTTACGCCAAACGTCTTGCCTGACTTCGCATGAGAAGCAACACTAAACAAATGGCGGGTATGCCAGCTAATGTCGCTAGTATAAAAAATTTCGTGTAGCCATACCCGTCCACTAAGATGCCACTAAAACCCCCTAAAAACTTTCCTGGCAAAGTCATTAGAGATGTGAACAAAGCATATTGGGTCGCCGTGTACAGCCGATTAGTCAGACTGGACAGGTAGGCGATGAATACTGCCCCACCGAGGCCTGCCGAAAAATTATCGGCCGTTATAGTTCCGGCCAGAAGCCATAAATTCGCACCAAGACTAGCTAGAATAGCAAAAGGNAAATTTGTCAAAGCAAGTAGGGCCGCTGCTANAAGNAGAGGGCGTAAAATACCAAATTTTACGACCAGNAGCCCCCCAGAAAAGGCCCCGATTATAGTTGCTAGGGTGCCATAAAACTTTGTTACCACCCCAATCTCGGTCAGGGTAAAGCCCATGTCGATATAAAACGGATTAGCCATTACCCCCATAAGTAAGTCACTAATTCTAAAAATTCCCACAAATGCCAATATCAATAGGGCAAGCGACCCATTTCGCGAAAAAAAATCGGCGAAGGGTTTGTACACAGCAGAAAGAAACCACCCGAAAAAATTGGCACCCTCATCCGGCATGACATATGCGCTTTTCGGTTCAGGGATAAAAAGGACCGTTACTACACCAACTAACATCAAACCAGATAAGGCTATATATGTGGACGACCAACTTGTATAATCCGCCATTAGTAAAGCCCCCCCGCCAGCTACTAATAGTGCCAGTCGGTAACCAAACTGATAGGTAGCAGCCATCGCTCCCTGGAGACGCTCTTCCACTATCTCTATACGATAAGCATCAATNGCAACATCCTGGGTAGCAGAGGAGAACGCCACAAGAAGNGCCAGCATTGCAACAGCCCGTAGTTCGCNAGCAGGNTCCACACTGGAAAGCCCCAAAAGGCCTACGGCAATACCTATCATGGCAATTANCATCCAGCTTCGTCGCCGCCCGAGACGCCTGGTGATGAAATAAACAGGCAACCTATCGATCACCGGAGCCCAAATTACCTTTATTGAGTAGGTTATGCCCACCCAACTAAAAAAACCGATTGCCGCCCGGCTCACCTCCGCGTCCCGNAACCAGGCCGACAAAGTAGAAAAAACAAGCAAAAAAGGAAGGCCCGCGGAAAACCCCAGAAGTATCATCGTAATNACCCGAGGATCACGATAGGCCAGAAGCGCGTCCCGCCAAGTACGGGGCCCCGTGTGTTCTGGGCTATCCAACTACAACTTCTTTCAATGGCCTCTCAGGCCTTGCACCAAAATGACTAATGACCTCTGCAGCAGCTCGGGAACCATACAAGCCACACGTTGCATTATCACGACCTGCTGTATAACCATATAAGAATCCCGCCGCATAAAGATCACCAGCACCAGTAGTGTCGACAACAGTCTCTACCGGCGCAGCCTCAATTTCATATTCTGCATCATTAGTAACGATGAGTGACCCTTTCGCCCCCAGAGTAATAACCGCAAGCTCACAATCATTTTTGATGGCTGTAACAGCCTCCTGCAACTCTTTAGCCATATACAGGGAAGTTATTTCATCCTCATTGGCAAAAACAATATCCACCTGAGTTCTGATAAACTCCATAAACTCCTTGCGATAGCGCTCTACACAAAATGGATCAGAAAGAGACAATGCTATTTTCCTGCCATTGTCATTAGCAAGCTTGGCGGCCTTGCGAAAGGCGAGCTTGGCCTCCGGTGGATCCCAAAGATAACCCTCCAGATAGGTAACCTTAGCCCCCAAAATAAGATCAGGAGCTATATCATCCGGGACGAGAGAGATACACGCCCCTAAATAAGTGGCCATGGTTCTTTGGGCGTCATCTGTCACGAACACCAGACATCTGGCCGTGCCCGCACCATCGGTAGTTGGAGGGGTGTCGAAATGAACGCCTAGAGATTGTATATCATTCCGAAAAATCTCCCCTANCTTATCATCGCGGGTCTTACCAATAAAGGATGTTTGGCCCCCAAGAGCCGCTATACCGGCTACAGTGTTTGCCGCAGACCCCCCTGAACTCTCCGTTGTTCCATCCATTCTCGTGTAAAGCGCCGATGCCGCCTCTTGATCAACCAAGGTCATGACACCCTTAGCCATACTATTTCTCGCCAAGAAATCATCGTCGCAGCTCGCAAACACATCTACTATGGCATTGCCAATTCCTACAACATCAATTTGAACTTTTGTCACCGATACAATCTCCAGATTCTTTGCCGTTATTATACCAACGATCATCATTAAATTTGATCATTACACCTCCACCCGTTTTTCACGGTAGTCACAAAGATCCCGTATTAGACAATTGGGACATTCGGGGGCCCTCGCTTTACAAATATAGCGTCCATGTAGAATTAACCAATGATGGGCGTGAAGCTTGTACTCGTCCGGAATAGCCTTATCCAAAGCCTTCTCTACTTCGAGAGGCGTCTTTCCTACCCCAAGCCCTGTTCTGTTACCTACTCTAAACAAGTGTGTATCCACAGCTATAGTTGGCAAGTCGAAGGCGATGTTTAAGACCACGTTTGCCGTTTTCCGCCCTACCCCAGGTAGACTCTCCAATTCTTCCCGAGTCTGAGGCACCTCGGAATCAAACTCATCCATTAGCTTCTGACTCAAAAGGACTACGTTTTTTGCCTTGTTCCGATATAAGCCTATGCTTTTCACTAGCTCCCGGACGCGTCCCTCCCCTAAGGCCACCATCTCTGCTGGACTATCTGCCGCATCAAATAAGGCCGCAGTAGCCTTGTTTACGCCGGCATCAGTTGCTTGCGCGGACAACACCACCGCAACTAACAAAGTAAAGGGATTTGTATAGTACAGCTCGCCTTTCGGCTCAGGGAGCTCACTCGATAAACGCTGGAACATTTCAACAATCTGTTTTTTTTTCATTCCCAGTTACTATCTCGGCTTATATATTGCCCATTCTTGGTATCTCACCTCTTTTACTACACAACAGCCTAAGCCACTACGTGTTATCAACACAACATGCTAACCCAACCGGAAAGACACTTCTTTTGGATCCCATCAAACCACCCTTACAAACGGGTCCTCTGTTATTTGGCGCAGTTCTCACCCCAAACCAATCTCTAAAAAAGCCCGCTGCAAAAGTTCTGCTGGGTACCGCCGGCGTTATTTTCTTTTTGGGCTCCACTATATTCTCTTTGGCAGGGGCGTGGCCTATTTCGGGATTTTTCTGTATAGAATTTATTGTTCTATATCTTGCTTTCCGCGCATGCTCCAAAAAACTGCAGCGCAAAGAAATAATTTCACTACGCCCCCACAATTTGACTATAGAGAGAATAACAGCGAATGGAACCAAAAGCAGCTGGCATTTCCAACCGTATTGGCTGCGCATTACTTTAAGAAACCAAAATAGTAACCAGGGACAACTCGTTTTTTCATCAGGAGGCCAGTCTGTGCAGGTAGGCTCGTTTTTATCCAAAAACGACCAAATCTCGCTCGCTGCAGCACTCCAAGAAGCTCTCAGAAGGATCTAGGTTACCCGTCCAATATGCCGAGCCACCAACGACAACATCATTATGAAATGTCGTGCAGTCCAAGCATATCCCTCATGCCATACAACCCCGGAGGTTTGTCTTGCAACCAGAATGCTGCCCTGACAGCTCCCGCGGCAAAGATTTGCCGTGAGGAAGCGCTATGAACTAACTCGACCGTTTCGTNATCACTGGCATATATCACNCTGTGGTCTCCAACCACATCACCACCGCGAAGAACAGCAAAGCCAATCTCCCCACGGACACGTTCACCAGTAATTCCGTCTCTGACCCTCCGACTTACGTCTTTTAGTTCGACCCCGCGGCCCTGAGCAATTGCCCGGCCCAACGCTAGTGCTGTACCAGATGGCGCATCAACTTTTCTCCGATGGTGCATCTCTACAACTTCAGCATCAAAATCTTCATTCAATGCAGCCGATGCCTTCTCGACCAAAGCTAGAAGAACATTGACACCCATACTCATGTTAGGGGCCCAGAAAATTTGGGTTTCCCCCGCAGCCCTAAGTAAGGCCGCCTCCTGGTCTCCATCTAAACCAGTAGTGCCAATAATGTGTTTTACTTGCCGTCGAGCTGCGTAGGCAGCGTGTTCCACCGTAGGCCCCGGCCCAGAGAATTCAATTACACAATCAACCGCCGAGAATAACTCTTCTGCACTGTGGCCTATTTCAACGCCAAGTTCGCCTATGCCAGCTATCAAACCAGCATCCTTGCCTAAACTGGGATGAGCAGAAGTTTCGATGGCAGCCACCAACTTGACACCTTCCGACTTTGTAATCTCCCTGACCAACGCACTGCCCATGCGGCCAGCCGATCCAACTATTCCAACCTTTATTTCCGCCATTTACAGTTTCCTCGCCACCCCCCTATCAGTTGACCCACCTCAATCTTCATTCACGGGTCACAGACAAATCGTAGCGGCTATCTCAGTCAGGCTTAATCTTTAATATCATCCCAAAGCTCTTTCACCTTAGCAAAAAAACCCTCTGCCTCAGGACTATTTGAGGTGCCTTCATTATTAGCAAACTCTTTGATTAACTCTTTTTGTTCGTCGCTAAGGTTAATAGGGGTTTCCACCTTGGTCTGGACAATCATATCACCGGTTCCGCTTCCTCGCATCACAGGCATGCCCTTGCCCCGAAGCCTAAACTGTTGGCCACTTTGGGTGCCCTCAGGAATAGTGACCCTAGCCCGGCCTCCACCAATAGTAGGCACCTCCAGAGTACCGCCAAGGACTGCTTGTGTCATTGGCAAGGGCACCTGGCAATGCAATTCCGCACCTATACGCTCAAACAAACTATGTGGAGCCAAACGCAGAAAAATATAGAGATCTCCAGGCGGTCCTCCCCTGATGCCGGCTTCTCCTTCTCCCGTTAATCGAATTCGCATTTCATCCTCGACGCCCTTAGGGATATTCACCTGTAGCTTCTTTTCCTTAGAAACTCTGCCACCTCCCCCACAATTTCTACAAACGCTCTTTACTACACGTCCGGCACCCTGGCACGTTGGGCAAGTCCGTTCTATGGTGAAAAACCCCTGTTGAGCCCTTACTTTACCCATACCCTGACAAGAAGAACAGGCGACGGGAGTAGTGCCTTTTTCAGCGCCGTTGCCACCACACTCGTCGCACGTGGCCGCAGCAGTTGTTCTAATATTAGTGGTTTTTCCGTGGTATGCGTCCTCCAGCGAAATCTCCATGTTGTAGCGCAAGTCGGCTCCCTGACGCGCCCCTCCTTCATTGCGTCTACCAACAAAATCGCCAAACAAATCTTCAAATACATCTGCAAAGCCTNAGGCACTAAAACCACCAAAACCAGCACCTNGATGCTGGCCGCCACTGCCATCTACAGCAGCATGTCCAAACTGATCATAGGCAGCACGTTTTTCATCGTCCTTTAGAATGCTGTAAGCTTCCGATAACTCCTTAAAACGGCGTTCGGCCGCCTCATCGCCAGGATTTCGATCCGGGTGACACTCCATTGCGAGCCTTCTATAGGCTTTTTTTATCTCACCCTCACCCGCATCCCTCTGCAGGCCCAGCGTCTCATAGTAATCTCGCTTGGCCATTCTTACGGCTCCGCTTCTTCACTTAATCAAAAGGTTCTTGGAACTATCCCTCTAAGGCCAACACTTGCGCGCTCCCTGCCAGTATAGCGAAGCGTTACATNAGGTCATCACTGACCTGGTCGATCATCTTCCTTTACTTCTTCAAAGTCGGCGTCAACCACTGTCGCGTCTGCATCCCCCGATTTCGCCTCTCCGCCGCTTCCTCCCGCCTCGGGCTCCGTACCTGCCGCCTCCGCCTGTTCCTTGTACATGGCTTCGCCAAGTTTCATGGCAACTTCTTGCAATTTACTACTCGCCGCCTCTATGGCTACCAAGTCCTCACCACCTATTGCTTCACGGAGCGCCACAATAGCTTCCTCTATAACAGCCTTTTCAGCACTCTCTATCTTTTCACCATACTCAGCTAAGGATTTTTCTGTGGCGTGGAGCAGGCCATCAGCTTGATTCCTCTTGTCTACCAACTCCCGCCTCTTTTTATCCTCCTCAGCGTGTTGCTCCGCCTCCGCCACCATCCGGTCAATTTCTTCTTGTTCCAAACCACCGGAAGCCTCTATCCGTATCTGTTGTTCTTTCCCTGTACCTTTGTCCTTAGCAGAAACATTTACTATTCCATTAGCATCAATATCAAAACTAACTTCAATCTGGGGCATACCCCGCGGTGCTGGCGCTATGCCCTCCAAATTAAATTCACCGAGCGACTTGTTGTCATGCGCCATTTCTCTTTCACCCTGGGACACGCGAATGGTTACCGCAGTTTGATTATCCTCAGCCGTGGAGAATGTCTGGCTCTTCTTTGTTGGAATGGTGGTGTTTTTCTCGATCAACCGCGTAAAGACACCACCCAGGGTCTCAATCCCCAGAGACAAGGGGGTTACATCCAAGAGCAAAACGTCTTTGACGTCGCCGCTTAAGACAGCGCCTTGAATTGCAGCTCCAGCCGCCACCACTTCGTCCGGGTTAACTCCTTTGTGAGGTTCTCTACCAAAAAAATTCTTTACCGTCTCCACAACTTTAGGCATTCGGGTCATACCACCCACGAGAACAACCTCATCAATGTCTCCCGCATTCAGACCAGCATCCTTAAGAGCCTGCCTACACGGTTCTATCGTCTTCTCAACCAAGTCCCCTACCAAAGCTTCTAATTTCGCCCGGGTTAACTTGATAGCAAGATGTTTTGGGCCCGACTGATCCGCGCTTATAAATGGAAGATTGATTTCCGTTTGAGTTGTGCTGGACAACTCTACTTTAGCTTTCTCCGCAGCCTCTTTAAGACGCTGCAATGCCAGCTTATCAGCCCTCAGATCTATGCCATTCTCTTTCTTAAACTCGTCGGCAAGGTAATTCACTATACGCAGGTCAAAGTCCTCGCCACCCAAAAACGTATCACCATTCGTTGCCTTAACTTCAAATACCCCATCACCTATTTCTAACACTGAGACGTCAAACGTACCGCCGCCAAGATCATACACGGCAATCACGCCGCCTTCTTTCTTATCCAAGCCATAACCGAACGCTGCCGCCGTGGGCTCATTGATAATGCGCAGCACCTCTAACCCCGCTATTTGGCCGGCATCTTTTGTCGCTTGTCGCTGGGCGTCATTAAAATAGGCCGGCACTGTTATCACCGCCTTATCAACTTTAGCGCCCAGGTGACTTTCAGCAGTTTCTTTCATCTTTTGGAGAACAAAAGCACTTAATTGGCTGGGCGCATACTTCTTGTCTTTGGCCTCAATCCAGGCATCACCATTGTCGGCCTTCACCACCGAGTACGGAACCACTGCCGCATCTTTTTGTACTAATGGGTCATCATATGAACGCCCGATTAAGCGTTTGATTGCAAATAGACTGCCATCGGGATTCGTCACCATCTGCCGCTTAGCTGGCTGCCCAACCAGCCTGTCACCATCATCCGTAAATGCCACAATGGACGGGGTAGTTCGTGCCCCCTCGGCATTCTCAATGACACGCGCCTCCTTGCCCTCCATCACGGACACACAGGAATTGGTAGTGCCCAAATCGATACCTATAATCTTGCTCATACCTTCCTCGTCATACTCAACACCCCAAGATTCCAATTAACCCTTGTCAGAATGTTCTAAATTTTGAATTGGCCTGCCCCAGGCTGGGTAGTCAAACCACACGCTGCCAACTAGAGTAAAGTTTTATATGGGGCTCACAGGCGCCCCGTACAAGCGCCGCAAGNCACAAAAACCCTATTTTTCGGGTTCGGCCTCTTGTTTTGGCGCAGAAACAGCCGAATTAGGCTTCTTTTGCACCCCCACCATCGCCGGGCGTAATAGTCGGTCGTGGATTTTATACCCCTGCTGCATAACCTGAACCACCGTACCGGGAGGATGGTCCCCTTCTTCAACCTCATACATGGCCTGGTGAAAATTATGGTCAAAAGCCTCACCTAGGGGACTAATAGCCTCTATGCCATGCCGGGATAACACAGCATCAAACTCCTGTTGGATTATTGCTATACCCGCCTGCAGGCTCTTGATTACCTCTCCGCCCTCCGCTGGCTGATCTTCAACGCTATCCATTGCTCGACGGAGATTATCAACTATTCCAACTATATCCCTGGCAAAACCGGTGATACCATATTTTACGGCGTCCTCACGCTCTCGGCCTGCCCGTTTCCTTAAATTTTCTGTCTCAGCTAGTGCCCGCAACAATTGATCCTTCAACGCCTCTGCTGTCTCGGGACCGGCTTCCTGGGGTGCCGGCTGCTCTGCCTGAGACCCAGCCTTGGCGTCTTGAGCGCCATTGTCCGGCTGAGCGGGATCATCTACATGAGATTTCTCTGCCTGACCCTCCACCTCTTCTGATTTACCCGGCTTCTTCTTCTGATTACTCATCACTAAAATGCCTTTCCTAACCCATCAAACGACTTACTGCTCGTGCGGTAAAATCCACCATAGGAATTATTCGAGCATAATTTAACCGGGTGGGACCAATTACTCCAATCGCTCCCAGCGGTCGCCCTGCTCCAACCTCACTATTCGCCCCGCCTGCAAGGGGAGCGACAATCATGGAACACCCAGCCAAATTAAACAGACGGTTCTCGGAACCGATAAACACATGTACTCCCTCACCAGCCTCAGTTTGCTCTATCACTTTAAGGAANCCCTTCTTCTGCTCTAAAGTATCTAGCAACTGCCTGAGACGTTCTAAGTCCACAACTGCATCAACTTCATCAAATAAGTTTGCCTTCCCTCTCAGAATCAGGGTTTGTTTCTCACCATCAGTNGACCATGTGGCTAATCCCGCCTCAACAACGCGCTCTGCTAACACATCCAGCTGGGTGGAGTGGGTATCTAGATCCTGAGAAATCACCTTGTGCGCTTCCAATAACGTCCGACCAGCAAGTTGGGCGTTCAAATAATTTGCAGCCTGTACCAGACTAGAAGGTGTGGAACCCATTGGCAGTTCTATTAACCTATTCTCCACTAACCCGGTTTTGGTAACCATGATAGCCAGNGCGTTACCCGAAGAGAGTAAAACAAAATCGACATGATTTATCGCGGCATCCGATTTCGGTGCTATCACTATTCCCGCTGTCTTGGTCAAACCCGATAAAAACTCGGTGGTTTCATTCAAGACTGCAGATAAGCTTCTCCCATTGCCCGCACATCGACTTTCTATGTTTTCCCTCTCATCATTTGTTAACTCACCAACCTGTAATAAGCCATCCACAAAAAGCCGCACTCCACGATCAGTGGGTAAACGTCCAGCCGATTTATGGGGAGCATATAACAACCCTGCCTCTTCCAGATCGGCCATCACATTACGAATTGTTGCGGGGGACAAATCCAACCGAAGGGTCCTCGACAATGTTCTAGAACCCACTGGCTCACCAGTCTCGAAAAAAGCTTCTACCACGCCCCGGAAAATCTCCCTAGACCTACTACTTAACTCACTTATCACATCATTCATCCAAAGTTTTCGGCTTCTAAGCCCGTTACTTCAAGACTCGACCTAGTTTCCCAATCAAGTTAACTTGGTAATTTATAACGTGCGATCAANGGGTGTCTAGCATGCGACCATCAAAACGTTCCCTCACCGACCTGCGTCCGATTTCGATTGAAACAAATGTTAGCAAACACGCTGAGGGCTCTTNTCTGATAAAATTTGGCCATACACACGTCCTGTGCACGGCGAGTGTGGACGGCCGAGTGCCGCCGTTTTTGCGCAATACTGGATCCGGATGGATTACTGCAGAATATGGGATGTTGCCCAGATCNACCCATACGAGAACCGACCGTGAAGCCTCCCGTGGAAAGCAATCTGGNCGTACTTTAGAAATACAGCGCCTGATAGGNAGAAGCCTTCGGTCTGTTGCCAATCTTGATAAATTTGGCGAGAGACAAGTGCGCTTGGATTGCGATGTGCTGCAGGCGGATGGGGGCACGAGAACTGCATCTATCACCGGTGCTTATGTGGCCTTGAACCAAGCTTTCGAGCGTCTTCGACTTGAGCAGCTAATTGAGGTCAATCCACTGTTCGATCAGGTAGCGGCAATTTCTTGCGGGGTTGTAAAAGGACAAATTGTTGTCGATCTTGACTATGATGAAGACAGCAACGCTGAGGTTGACGCGAACTTCGTTCTTTGTTCAGGAGGGGGCCTTATAGAAGTGCAGGCCAGCGGGGAAGGGGGGCCGTTTACAAAAGAACAATTTAATAAAATGTTAGCATTGGCAGAAATCAGCTGCCAGGAATTGTTCGTGCATCAGAGAGATCACCTCTTAAGTCGAGAATAAATCAGCAGTTCTCTCGAATAGGCCTGGGTTTCCAACATGACAACCATCAACCTATAGCAAGGAGCCATTCATTGGCATTACTAAGTGGCCAACAAGTAATCATAGCAAGCCATAACCCTGGCAAAGTCAGAGAGATGCGGGCTATTCTTGCTCCCCTTAATTTGAAGGTCATAGCAGCGTCGGATATGCAACTGAAAGAGCCTGTCGAAGATGGCGACACCTTTGCCGCCAACGCCGAAATTAAGGCAACCAGCGCAAGCCGATCGACAGGATTACCCGCCATTGCAGATGACTCGGGCCTGGTAGTGCCTGCCCTCAACGGCTGCCCGGGGATTTATTCAGCTCGCTGGGCCGGGCCTGAAAAAAATTACACAAAGGCCATTAACCTAATAAAAACACGATTAGGTAACCTGAGTAAAAATGCTCACTTTACATGCGCCCTCACTGTCTCANTTCCCTCTGGTATATGCCAAACCTTTATAGGGCAAGTGTTTGGACGGCTAACGTTCCCGTCCCGGGGAACAAAAGGCTTCGGCTACGATCCAATCTTTATACCAGACGGCTACTCCGAAACATTTGGCGAGATGGACCAAAACACTAAACATGCAATAAGCCACCGCTCCCAGGCATTCAACCAATTGCGCGAGGAGCTACTGTAAGTCATGGAATTGCATCAAAGATATGCCCACCACGATACCCAACATTAATCATGCCCTAAGATGCCAATCGCAAGAGCAGGCAGACCTCGCTATCTATGTGCATTGGCCGTATTGCCTCTCCAAATGTCCATATTGTGACTTTAATAGTCACGTTGAACAGAGTGTGCCCCCTAGCGATTGGAGCGCCGCCATTAGGAAGCAAATTAAGGAGGGAGCAAAGTTACTAGGACCTAGAAAAATAACCAGCATATTTTTTGGGGGTGGTACACCCTCGCTAATGGAGCCAAAAATAGTCGGAGAAATTATCGATCAAATCGGACAGCAGTGGCACCTTCAGGACAGTGTTGAGATTACCCTTGAGGCTAATCCAAATTCTTCCGAAGCAGAGAAATTTGCAGACCTTCGGAACGCTGGTGTTAATCGCCTGTCTTTAGGCGTCCAGTCTCTGGTTGATAGGGATCTTAAGTTTCTAGGCCGTGAACACACTGCGAGAGAAGCAAGGGCGGCCGCTGAGATCGCTCGTGATACCTTTACTCATTCCTCCATTGACCTCATTTACTCCCGTCCAGCCCAGACCATGGACCAGTGGGAGAAGGAACTAAGAGAGGCTATTGGGCTAGTGGGCGACCACATTTCCGTATATCAACTAACAATCGAAAGGGGGACAGCATTCTATGCCAGACAGAAAAGTGGCGNTCTTTTGATACCCAATGATGACACGGCTGTTCAGCTATATCGACAAACTCAGTCATTACTATGCGATTTGGGGCTACCTGCATACGAAATCTCCAACCACGCCCACCCGGGCAGCGAGAGCCAGCACAACCTGGCGTATTGGCTTTACAAGGACTACCTCGGCGTGGGACCAGGCGCTCACAGCCGCNTAACTTTAGATGGTCGAATTTACGCACTTTCTCAACTACGGTCCCCCGCAAAATGGTTTAGAGAAAGTAAGATGGGGAACTTTTTGGAAAACTGCCGGGACAGCCTAAGCCTATTGCAGAGCACAAGAGAAATAGTAATCATGGGATTACGCCTTCACCAGGGCATTAGCAAANAATGGTTTGAGAAACGTACGGGTCATCTCCTAGATGAAATGTTGGATTTCAGTGTCCTCAGGAATCTCTCCGTAAATAATTTCATCATAAATAACACGGAAAAACTTCAACTTACCACTCGCGGCCGCCCGCTCCTGAATGCTATCATTGAGCGACTGCTACCATAGCAAGGCCTTCAACCTAACTAGTACGAAAACCGTTGCAAGGCGGGATCAATTACTTTAGATCCCCGTCTGGTTACCTCATATACCGCAAGAGGCCGGTCCGTCCGACCACTTTTTCGAAAACGGAATATGCCCTGGATACCATGAAAGCCGGCGTCATCTAACAGCAAATCGTTAATGTCATAACCACTCTGTGTACCGGCCAACAATTTTCCAACTAATGAAATAGCGTCATAAGCTAAAGCTGCCCGAAAGGGCGGCGGCGAGCCGAAAGCAGTTTGATAGTCCTGATTAAACTGCTCAAAGTCCCCGGGGGCCGGGCCGGCAAACCACCCTCCTCTTAACGCTGGCTCCTGACCTAGTCCTTGGGACCTCCACAGTGCGGTCCCCAATAACTGCACAGAGGCCATATCTACATCATAATAGGGCAGGCGGGTTGCGATAGCACGGAGCTGATCGCCGCCAGCAGCGATCAAAATACACTCCAGAGGTATGCCGGACCCCTCCGCCGCGTGCCCAGCAGCCAACTCCTTAACGACGGCAGTTATATCACTACCATCAGAAGAAAATACCGCAACACTTTCGCTGACCGCGGCCCGACCATCGCTTCTCACAAAGGCCTCGGACACCGCTTCACCATATGCACTATCCGGGACTATAGCCAGCCCACAAAGATTTCCTTCGCGTGTCGCAAACGAGAGAATGCGCCCTACTTCCTGTTCTGGAGTAAATCCAAAAACATGGATTCCCTCACCTGCAACAGTAATATCATTTGAAAACACAATTGTCGGAATATTGGCAGAACTGATCAAAGGAGCTACGGACCGCACAGACGTGTTGAACAATGGACCAACAATGACATCTGCGCCCACAGAAATAAGAGACATTGCAGCAGCGTACGCGCCCTCTGGAGTTCCTTTTGTATCTCTTATGATCAGTTCCGTTTNTGGATCGAATCTCTCAAACAGCGCCATCTGAGCGGCGTTCAGCATTGCTTCTCCCAACGCCGAACCCCGCCCGGACAATGGCACCAAGAACCCTATCAACTTGTTACTCGAAATCTCAGAAGGTTCCTGACTCTGATGAGTAGCATGAACCTCGGACCCTGATTGGGTGGGCGATAGCCTTGGAGAAGGCACTTCTGCCTGGATAACAACAGCTAGCGCCGCTTCGCGGTTTGATTCTTCCATTAATTCCAGCATCTTGGCTGTCGAAGTGGCTCCTTGGGGCTCAACCATCTCACTTGAGCCCGGCACCGCTGAATCTTCTGATAGATTATTGTTANGACCACTAGGATTGGAAACTGCTATACTGGTTGATGGCTTTTGCTTTTCTGCTAGAACCACCGCCTCTNGCTGGTCCTCCAAAAATATTCCATGGCCCATCGGGGGGGCACAGGCGCTAGTTAAGCACAAACACAAAAAGGTTGCTAGCCGACAAAAACGCTGGAGATATAAGCGCATTGAAAAAATCTGTAGCTCGCCCCAGAATTGATAAAAGTAAAAGCCCTGATTTTGCTGCACTGGTTGACAACCTACGCGAAAGTTATACGGCACCACCTGAAACTGGCCTCTATATAGTCCCCACCCCTATAGGTAACGCCGAGGATATCACTTTAAGGGCACTGAAAACACTAGACAGTGTCGATATAATTGCTTGCGAAGATACTAGGCACACCGGAAACCTCTTGTCTCGATATGGAATACGCACCCGACGCGTAGCATATCATGATCACAATGGGGCCAAGGCTAGGAGAAGACTACTCAGCCTTTTGGCAGGAGGCGCCTCTGTTGCCTTGGTCTNCGATGCGGNCACCCCTTTGATATCCGACCCTGGGTATAAACTAGTGGTTGAGGCATTAGAGGAGAATGTGCCTGTAGTGCCCTTGCCCGGTCCCTCAGCGCCAACGGCCGCTTTAATGTCTTCTGGGTTGCCGCCCGACAAATATTTTTTTGGCGGTTTTTTGCCCAGTGGGGGCGCGAATCGGAAGCGCGCCTTGAATGAACTGACCACAATTTCCGTAACGATTATCGTCTTAGAATCCCCTAGAAAACTTGGCGCCACCCTGAAGGACTTGTATTCGGCTCTCGGCGACCGCAAGGCTACGCTAGCCCGCGAGTTAACAAAACTACATGAGCACATAGAGCGGGGAGGTCTAGCCCAATTGGCGGAAAGATATCAAAGCAAATCTGAAAACCCGAGGGGAGAGCTCGCAATCGTTATTGGCCCACCCACCACGCAACAGCTTGAATCTCTTCTGAGAGCCCAATTAGAAGAAGTCACCGAGCCCTTGCGCCTGGCCTTGGAACACATGAATACAAAAAGCGCTGTGCAATACATGGCTAACTCGACAGGGTTGAGTAAACGTGTGCTGTATAAAAGAGCCCTGGAGCTAAAAAAAATTAAGGAGTAGGGGCAGGCCAGATTATTTTAAGACTAAGGTCAGGTTACATATCAGAGGCAAACAGCTTATATTTATACGCAGATTCATAATACGAAACCCATAAAATAAAGTGGTTCCCACCAAAAGCTAAGACAAAATCGTATGCTATCACCTTCAATACTCAAGACCCTAACTACAGCCTTTATTTTGGGTGTCCTGGCCCATTTTCTCCAAGGGTGTAGTCCAACTGGCACAGTTCTGGGAGCAGGCGCCCGGACAGGTCTCGCGCTTGCTGAAGATCGCCCGGTAGAAGAAATATGGGGAGACACCCTGCTCAAGGTTACAATCAACAAAAAGCTTCTCGAAAGTTCTTTCCGCGAAACGTTTTGGTCCCTTAACACCACCATCTTCGAGGGAAGGGTCCTGATCACTGGCAATGTGAAGAACACCACCTTAAGAGATCAGGTGAACCAAATAGTTTGGGGAGTAAAGGGAGTGCGGGAAGTCTTAAACGAAATAGAAATTCAGGAAACCAATAATGTGACCCAAATTGCCCGCGACAAATTTATAAAAACATCTCTCCAAGCCAGATTGCTGGGTGATAAAATTGTTTCTGACATCAACTATAAAATGGTCGCCCATAATAACGTTCTATATATTATAGGAGTTGCCCAGAGCCAGGATGAGCTTGAGAAAGTTGTGGCCCATGCACGAGCCATTCGTTACGTGAAACGATTTGTGAACTATATCTGGCTTGCTGATAATCCGTCGCGTTCAAGATAAATATATTTGGCTAGATCGGAGAACTGGAGATAAATTTATGACGCTAACTATCGGAGTCCAGATGGATCCACTGGANACCATTGACCCGTCGGCCGATTCCACCCTTGCGCTCGCTCGTGCAGCCCAGCAGCGCGGCCACAAGCTATTTCATTACCTATCCACGTCCCTAACGTTAAACATGACGGAGGTGNTAGCCCGGACTAGATCTTTCNAAATCGATACGAATAAAGACCCCTTTTATAGAGTAGGGGATGAGACGTTATCGTCCCTCAAAATGATGGATGTCATTTTGATGCGCCAAGACCCACCTTTCGATATGGCATATATTACCGCAACCCACATTCTAGAACATCTCCAGCCGCAAACCCTGATAGTTAATAACCCAGAAGCGGTNCGAAACTCTCCTGAAAAACTCTTGGTGACACATTTCCCGGACGTAATGCCGCCCACCCTAATCACNTCGGATCCCGNAGCTGCGAGAGCTTTCCGTGCTGAACATGAAGATGTAATTGTTAAGCCCCTCTTCGGCAACGGTGGAGCAAGTGTTTTTCACATTCGGCGGGGAGACGAAAACTTCAATGTGCTTTTAGAAACACTGCTTGGCTTGTCACGTGAACCTTTGATTATTCAACGTTACTTGCCTGAAGTCCGACGCGGAGACAAACGCATATTATTGATTGATGGAGCACCAGTGGGCGCTATAAATCGCGTGCCCCGTGACGGGGAAGTCAGGGCAAATATGCACGTCGGCGCCACACCTAAACCGACTGACCTTACGTCACGAGATCATGATATTTGCCAACTAATCGGGCCCAAACTTCAGAGAGAGGGTCTATTATTCGTTGGGATAGATGTTATTGGGAACTATCTAACAGAGATCAATGTAACTTCGCCAACGGGCATTCAGGAGTACGAAAGATTTACAGGTGTCGACTTATCACATCAGTTTTGGGATGTGATAGAGAAACGANTAAAAACATAGCCTATTTGTAACCGCNGTAGTCNCTAGTATTGTATCCTCATAAAACAAGATCTCCTAATTTCGTCTTTCGGCACCACTGCCCAGCCGTTTGCCACCGAAAACATGGCTATGAAAATGCATTACCTCCTGATTTGCGTCGTTGCCGTTGTTACTAACCACTCGGAAACCCGACTCCGCCACCCCCATCATCCTAGCAACCTTCCCTAGGGCCCTCATGTAGGAAGCCAGCTCTGCGTCGCTAGCCTGGGCAACAAAATCATCGAGAGATACATACTCTCCCTTGGGTATCACTAAAACGTGGACAGGAGTTAGTTGGGCAATATCATGAAAAGCTAAAACATGCTCGTCCTCATAAACCTTGTTTGCCTCCAATTGCCCCCTCAAAATTTGAGCAAACACATTTTCTTTGTTGTAAACCATATTATCGCTCCCACACCCTCAGCTTATTTTATCGGGACGAAGGATGTTTGCCCGCCTTGCGCGAGTCTAAGCCGGAAATTCCCTGACGCCTCTTCAATTCCCTATAAACATCTGATGGCGTTACTTCATTAATCTCCCAAAACATCATCAGATGAAATAACAGGTCAGCACTTTCAGAAACCAGTCCTTCCTTATTATCCATTACCCCAGCTATTACGGCCTCCACAGCCTCTTCACCTACTTTTTGGCCAATCCGTTCTTTGCCACCTGAAAACTGTCCAGCCACATACGAAACCTTTGGATCGGCCGAACGACGCGCCCTGATAACGTCAAATAACTCCGCCAAAATGATCCCTGAATTATCAGCCATACAACTGCTCCCGGCTTTTTAAGACGTTCCTAATTTCCCTCGGCTCCATCTCGGACAGCCGAGTAAAAAAACAGCTCCTTCGCCCAGTATGACAAGCTACCCCTGTCTGGTCGACTAACGCTAGCAAGGTATCCCCATCGCAATCCAAGAGAAGCTCAACGAGAGATTGCCGTTGGCCTGATTGCTCCCCTTTCTGCCAAAGTTGCTGACGGCTACGGGAAAAATAATGCATCCACCCCGTGCTAAGTGTTGCATTGAATGCCTCAAGATCCATCCAGGCGACCATTAGCACTTCTCCTGTATTATATTGTTGAGCCACCACGGGGATCAGTCCAGCTTTATCGAATCGAATCCTTTCAGAGGCATCGGCCTTCATTTTGGGTTCCTCCCCTTTTATCGTTGCTAAGACTCTTTCCAATCCACAGGGATAACCGGGCGCACCGAAATTCCAGCTTTCGCCATAAATTCTTTAGCTCCCCCAACAGAACACTCACCAAAATGAAATATCGAAGCAGCCAAAACAGCATTGGCATGTCCATCTCGAACAACCTCTACTAGGTGGTTCAAGTCACCAGCACCACCTGAAGCTATTACAGGTATGCCAACTGCGCCAGATACGGCTTTAGTCAGCGCCACGTCAAAGCCCACCTTAGTCCCATCTCGATCCATTGAGGTGAGCAGTATCTCCCCGGCCCCTAAGTCCTCAAGACGCCTGGCCCAGTCGACAACGTCTAAACCGGTTCCATGTCTTCCACCATGGGTGAACACCTCCCAACTATTATCAGTATTGGCTTTCGCATCCACCGCTACCACTATGCATTGCCGTCCAAATTTTTCCGAGGCCTCAGAAACCAGCTCTGGCCTTGCCACCGCAGCTGTATTTATGGAAACCTTATCCGCTCCAGAAATCAAAAGTCTCCTAATATCTTCTGTTTCCCGCACTCCCCCACCAACCGTTAAAGGCATAAAACATTGAGTAGCCGTGCGGGCAACAACATCCAACATGATATCTCTGCGGTGACTGGAGGCGGTGATATCCAAAAAACAGAGCTCATCTGCNCCTGCCGCATCGTATACAGCGGCTTGTTCCACGGGATCGCCCGCATCTACCAAGTTTACAAAGTTGACACCCTTTACAACTCTTCCGNCATCAACATCCAAACATGGGATCAGTCTCGTTTTCAGCATTTCGCAGCCATGAGCGCCAAGGCCTCCTGGGGATCAATCCCCCCCTGGTACAAGGCCCGGCCAACAATTACACCTTCAACGTTTCTCCGCTCTAACTTTTTCAGAGCCCGCAAATCTTCCATCGAGGCAACGCCCCCTGAGGCAATCACAGGTATAGACAAGGAATTAGCAAAAGCTGCCGTTGCCTCCAAGTTAACACCAGACATAGCTCCATCCCGTTCGATATCGGTATAAATAATGGCAGAAACCCCTTCGTCTTCAAATCTTTTACCTAACTCTATGACCGGGGTCTCGGACTGTTCCACCCACCCGTTGACAGCAACCATTCCGTTCCGACCATCTATCCCCACGACTATTTTGCCTGGAAAGTTTTTGCACGCACTCTTAACGAAGTACGGGTTATGCAATGCTGCCGTTCCCAGAATTACTCTTGAAACGCCAGCGCCTATCCAAGATTCAAGCGCTTCTGCGCTTCGAATGCCACCGCCTAGCTGCACTTTGAGATCTGTAACCTTCACCATTTCTTTAATCAGATGTCCGTGAAAAGCACGCCCCTCAAAGGCCCCATTGAGATCTACAATGTGTAGCCATGAAAAGCCCTGTTCAGAAAAATTGCACACTTGAGCAATTGGATCTTCTGAAAATACTGTAGCCGCTTTCATGTCCCCTCTGAGAAGCCTCACACACTTTCCATCCTTTAAGTCAATAGCGGGATAAATAATCATGATATCTTATGCCAAATCCTTCACATAAAAATACCCGGGCACAAACCCCCCATCCACTAGGTGATATTTCTGAAGTGTCCCCCATCGTCTGTAACCGCAGGTCTGATATAAGGCTACAGCCCTTTCTTGGGAAGCTCGGACCTCCAACCGCATGACCGTTAGACCGGATTTTAGCGCGGCCTCCTCTGCCGCTTCCAGCAACATCTTAGCTAGCCCATGCCCCCTCGCCCAGGGGGCAACGAAATGAGTGTCTATTGAAGCGGAAAACACACCAGCCTCAAAATTTGGGGGCGGACGCAAAAGCTGAATGGACCCTGCCACCGACCCATCCAAACGACCAATAAAGAGGTCCCTTTCTGGCACCACTAAAACACCCTTCCAATAGGCCTCCAAGCGCTGGTTGGAGGGCGGCCTCACCCAACTAAAGCCTATGCCGTCGTTAATAGCCTCATGGGTAGCCTCAGCTAAATCTATGAGATCAATACGCCGAAATTTTTCAACTAGGTCAACAGTCAGTNTGGACATCACGGCCGCCACAATAAAAAATTTGTCAAAAACCGGATTCCTTGAGACTGACTTTTTTCCGGATGAAACTGAACACCTAACACATTATCCCTCCCAACAGTGGAGCAAATGGGCACATGGTAATCGGTGGTCGCAAGACAATGGCTCTCGCTCTCGCACCTGAAATGGTAGCTATGGACAAAATAAAAGTCTGTGTTTTGTGGAATATCCTTAAACACATTGTGGTGTCTCAAAATCCTTAAGTTATTCCACCCCATGTGGGGAACCTTCCAATCTCCCTTAGGAAGGGGACTTACCTCACCCCCTATCCATGACAACCCCTCGTGCGTGCCATTCTCAGTACCAAGATCCGCCATCAGTTGCATGCCAACACATATGCCGAGAAAAGGCCTCCCCAGCTTTAGGGTGACTTCCTGGATCGCGGCAATCATTCCTGGAACTCCTCGAAGGCCCAACATGCAGTCACCAAAAGCTCCAACCCCTGGCAGCACTAATCTTTCTGCAGCATATATGTCCGCTGGATTTCTTGTAACAATCACCTCTTCGCGAAGCCCAGCCTGGCTAACGGCCTTCGAGAGGGCTTGCGAAACGGACTTCAGGTTTCCCGAGCCGTAATCAATTACTGCTAGCACCGCGCCACCCTATTAAACCGGTGTCTCGCGAGAGAAAAAAACAGCCTCGGCGGCTTCATGACTTCTCTCTATAATTATTGCAGCCAGCGTAAAGCCTTTTTTCTCCAGCACATGGCACCTGCAATCGCTCGCATGGAAGCCCAACAATGCACTCAAGGCTAATGCCATTGCCAGACAAAAAGGGGCTGAAAAAAAATTGGCACTCCAAACGATATAAAGCACAGAAAAAATTATCAAAGCCACAAGGAGCACACCCCATGCACGATGATACAACGCCCAACAGATACTGAAGCAGAAAGCCCACCAGGAAAAGGTCTGCTTGACGAAAACTTCATGGCCTCGAGCTTGCCCGGGTCTTCGGTAGACAATATAGGGTTGCACTACATTTAGCCTTCTAACTACTTTAAGGTTTTCCGGACAGCTTGCCCTTGGTGGAAGGAACCGTCTGCCCTTGTCGTGGATCTATGGCTACAGCGGCACCGAGACTTCTTGCCAACCCCTTGAAACAGGACTCCACAATATGGTGGGTGTTTTCTCCGTAGAGATTCTGTACATGGAGGGTGGCACCAGCAGTTTGGGCAAAGGCTTGAAACCATTCCTTGAATAGTTCGGTATCCATCTCACCCAACTTGGGCCTAGGAACATCAACTTTCCAGACTAAATAGGGCCTGTCAGACAGATCTATCGCCACCCTGGTTAAGGTCTCATCCATGGGGATCAAGGCTGACCCAAACCGGGTAATCCCTGACCGATTACCCAGAGCTTGGGAAACAGCCTGCCCGATGGCAAGCCCGGTATCCTCCGTAGTGTGATGATAATCGATATGCAAATCGCCCTTAGCTCTAACTACCAAATCCATCAAACTGTGCCGGGACAACTGTTCCAACATATGATCTAAAAAACCAATNCCGGTCTTCACGTCATAAAGTCCCCGACCCTCTAGGGTCAGCTTCACCTTTATTTCCGTCTCCTTGGTCGTACGCTCNACTGAGGCTTCTCTCATATTCGCAACCCTAGTTTGCCTAAACAGTTGGTAAGTTGTAGCAAGAACCAGCCTTCTAGACCAGGTCTTCAGGTAAAAGGACTAAAATCAACCACCCGCAAGGCCCCCTTGCAATTGCCCAATTGAGACCCAACCTCTTACTATGTCGACCAGACTGGCTCTTTCTAAAAGGACTGCTTTAATGTCGCAGCATCAAGAAATCAGTATGCACGCTACCACGATACTTTCAGTTCGACGGGGCAATTCCGTAGTCCTGGCCGGGGACGGACAGGTGTCCTTTGGACAAACCATCATTAAATCTAATGCCAGCAAAGTGCGGCGGTTGGGAAATGGGAAAATACTAGCGGGCTTCGCTGGTGCCACTGCAGATGCCTTCACACTTTTTGAACGGCTAGAAGGAAAACTAGAACAGCATCCAGGTCAACTCACCCGGGCGTGTGTCGAGCTTGCAAAAGACTGGCGAACAGATCGATATCTCAGAAAATTAGAGGCGATGATGGCCGTCGCGGACTCCAAAACCTCCCTCTTGTTATCGGGTAACGGCGATGTTCTAGAACCGGAGGATGGTTTGATAGGCCTAGGTTCCGGCGGCCCTTACGCCCTTGCAGCGGCCCGAGCACTCTCCACAGTAGATGGCCTCGACGCAAATACTATAGCAACTAGATCGATGTCGATTGCGGCAGAGATCTGTATTTACACAAATAACAACATCATAGTTGAATCCTTAGATGCGACGGGGAGAACAGCATGACGTCCTTCACCCCCCGCGAGATTGTGTCTGAACTTGATCGATTCATCGTAGGCCAACATGATGCCAAGCGTGCGGTGGCCATTGCGCTTCGGAACAGATGGAGAAGACAGCAATTAGAGGATGACCTCAAGGAGGAGGTCCTGCCCAAAAACATCCTAATGATAGGACCAACCGGTGTCGGAAAAACTGAAATTGCGAGGCGAGTTGCTCGATTGTCGGAGGCGCCCTTCATAAAGGTGGAAGCAACTAAGTTTACCGAGGTAGGCTATGTGGGTCGTGACGTGGACTCCATTATTCGTGATTTAGTGGAAATCTCAATAAACATGACCCGGGAGAAATTGCGTAAAGAGGTAGAGGCCCGAGCCCACGGAGCCGCCGAGGAACGAGTCTTGGCAGCGCTAGTGGGTGAAAATGCTAGCAATGACACGCGGACAAAATTCAGNAAAATGCTCCGAAATGGTGAGCTGGATGAACGAGAAATCACTCTGGAATTNCAAGAAGGTCATGCATCAGGAATGCCCACTTTTGATATCCCGGGCATGCCTGGGGCCCAAATGGGCATGATTAATCTGAATGAGATCCTGGGAAAAACTCTCGGCAGTCGGATGCAAGAGCGCAAACTGACGGTAGCGGAGAGCTACGAGCTCCTTATAGCGGAGGAAAGCGACAAACTTCTGGATGATGAAAAATTAACTCGGGCTGCTGTAGAGGCAACAGAAAACAATGGTATCGTATTCCTAGACGAACTGGACAAAATATGTGCCCGCTCCGATAAGATGGGTGCCGACGTTAGTCGCGAAGGAGTACAACGAGATCTTCTTCCCTTAATTGAAGGCACAGTTGTCGCAACCAAACATGGACAAGTGCGCACAGACCATATTTTGTTTGTTGCATCAGGTGCTTTCCACACTGCAAAACCTTCGGATTTACTGCCGGAACTTCAGGGCAGGCTTCCTATTCGGGTTGAATTAAAATCGCTAGAAAGACAGGACCTGATTCAAATACTAAACGAACCCGAAAATAGTCTGCCCCGCCAATACACCGCATTAATGGCAACAGAGGATGTGACACTCTCGTTTACTGATACTGGCATCGACGCCATTGCCACTCTCGCTAACGAAATAAATCACGGCGTGGAAAACATTGGAGCGAGAAGATTGCACACTGTTATGGAAAAGCTGTTAGAGGATATTAGTTTCACTGCCACCGACAAAGCGGGTACGGACCTAGTGGTTGATGACAGTTTTGTCCAAGCCAACATAGGAGACCTCGTGAGTAGCGCAGATCTCAGTAAATTCATTTTGTAATCTTTGGTGTGCAATNTTCCGCAAACACGGGCGCCTTAAGCAACCCCTAACGCAATCTCCGGAGCAATACATAGGTAGCGCCATCGCCACCATGTTGAGGCCGTGCTCGCTCACTAGCAAGAATAAGGGGTCGGATCTTTGGGTCCGCCAGCCACTGGGGCAGCTTGGCCCTTAATATACCTCCCCCCTCTCGACGTAGGCCCTTACCAGTAATCACCAATACACACCTTTCTCCTTTTCCCTGGGCTGTTGCTAGAGCCTGTGCCAAAAATGCCCTGGCCTCTCCTTGAGTTAGGCCATGGAGATCCAAACGAGAATCTATAGGGATCTGCCCCCGCTTTAACCTNGTGCTAGTACGCTTATCTAGCCCNCTCCCCTGGCGCACCCGACTTACGTGGACCAATTTCGGCTGGGCGCCTGGGGGGATTGCTTCTTTATATGGTTTTTTGGGAGACGGACCTGGGGAAGCCTGCACTCTATTAGCCCTTTTCGAATAATTCCTTCCCGACAAAACTCGATCCCCCTGGGTTACTCGCTGCCAGAGCATGATATCTTCGTCGGTTAGTTTGCCTGGGACACGACACTTCCCATCCCTTGCCTTCACCATATTCCCATGCCTTGGTCCATAAAACGGGTGTCTCCCGGGTTTATTATTGGCTATCCTCATATATACTTCCGGTTGGAAGCAAGAGGTAATAACGGCCACGATGTTTCATTCGGCCTGCAATTTGAGCGGCCTCGCTGCCTCCCCCCCAGAAAATATCGCCCCTAACAACCCCCCGAATGGCCCCTCCAGTATCCTGGGCAACCATTAGTCTTTGCCATTTTGTGTCACTTCCCGGCGCCAGAGGCGCGTCGGTATCAATCCAAAGAGGGGCCCCAAGAGGCATATGCCTTAAATCAATAGCCAACGACCTCCGCGGAGTTAACGAAACATTTTGAGCACCTACAGGACCATCNCCNCTTACCACTCTAAAAAATATAAAAGATTTATTTTGNTTCAAAATATCCGATTGTTGGTTCGGGTTCTCCTGCAACCATCTCCGAATTGACTGCATTGTCACTTCTTCACGGGCCAGGTGCCCACGTAAGACCAACTCTCGTCCAATGGACCGATACGGATGGCCATTTTGGGCATGATACCCTAGCCTAACGGACCTTCCGTCTGGTAAGGTCACCCTTCCCGAACCCTGTACATGGAGAAAAAACACAGCTATCGGGTCCTTAGCCCAGAGCAACTCTAGGTCTCTCCCGTCCAGCGCCCCTGCCTCTATCTCGCCACGGGTCGCAAATGGCTTAAACCTTCCACCAACCAGGTGCCCGGATATTCTTTCTCCTACAAGACTATCTTGGAATTCGCCAAGGTTTATCGAAAAGAGGCCAGGTGGCTTCGCATAAATAGGCACGGAAAACTCATCGTCTCGGTCCAAAGAGCCTTGGATTTCCGGCTCATAATAGCCTGTAAAAAGCCCTATTTCGCGACCCCCTGACCCAACCAAAAAAGGGGTAAACCATCGCTCAAAGAAAGCTTTGGCTTGATGNTGATCATGCTCATCAATCCCTCCAATATCTGAGCACGGCTCCTGCCAGTCTTTGACGTAGCCACCGATGCCATTGGGCCCAACCTTTTCTCCAGAATCTCTGAGCAAAAAAAGGTTGCAAGATTTTCTGAGTGCCGGTATTGCCTCCCCGTGCTTGTCTAGGCTCCATCCTGCAAGGTCAGCGTAGTCCACCCTGACTAGGCTTACCAAATCTGTCCCCCCCCTAGGCACCAGATAGATAGCTGTCCAAATAGGGCCAATTAGACCCGCCATAACCAAGAGGCTGAAAATGCCGGACCACCGCTTGAAGCGGGGCGCTTTAGCCAAGACGTTTTTCTCCGTTAGCTCGATTAACTGCCGAGCCGAGTTTCCACCAACCGCCAATTAGGGTCCTGTGACTGAACATCCCGCGCAAACGTCCAAAGATCATTGACAGTGCCCACTTTCTCATTATCTCCCTCGACGATCTCTCCAGTTTGCCCGTTTCGNACCATATGTATCTGTTTACTAACGATATTCACCGTCACACGAGCAATGCTGGCTTTCATCTGCACCTCAACAACCTGACAAGAATCTATGGAAATAAGGCTCACATCGACCTCTTCGTTGGCCTTGGATCGCCGCTCTATCTCGGCCTCAAAACCCTGAAGGGTTTGTTTATCTAACAAGCCTTTTAACACTTCCGTATCACCACGGCCAAACGCCTCCACTATCATCTCAAAAGCAATCTCAACCCCAGTCACAAACTCATCGGCCCGAAAAAGGGGGTCCGCGGTCTTAAGGTCTTCCATGCCCGGAATTGGATCTTCCGTGGATTCGGTGTTCGACGCCTCATCAGGCTCAGTTTGATTAGGATGGAGGGGCACAACGTCCACACCCGGCATCTCTTCCTCGGTCAGCCTACCCGNGGGTCTCTCATTTCCAGTCCGTTTGCCCAAGACACGATGTAACCGCAAAAAGAGAAAGCCCGCGACCATGGCAAATATAAGTATGTCTAAAAGTTGTAAATCGCTGTTCATAACTTTATTAGATTTAAATCCCTTATCCTTGGTATAGCTAACGTCGATCCCAACAAGGACTCTAGTCTCTTGCATGCGTTTGGTCCAGCGCCACGTGACATCGCCACAATGCGTAGTATTGACATAAGGACAAACAGGGTGACAAACAAGGGCCCAGACGAGAAGAAGCGCAGCCATATCCTATTGGATGAGTTGTCACTGACGCCAATCCATGATAGCGAGTGGTGGGTGGTGCCAATAAACTAGTCCCGGGGAGGCATATTTTGTCAGACAAAACACAGCCAACTGCAGACGCGGATCAATCAGCACAAGCGACCACCCAAACCACACAGAGACGACGAATAATTTCGCACAGCCAACACATAAAAGACCTTTCATTTGAGAATCCGGGTGCAGGCGAACAATTTACCACGGGAAATCCTCCAAAAATCGACATAGCAGTGAACGTAACAGGCCGCAACATAGCGGAGAACCAACAAGAAGCAGAACTAAGCATTACTGCAAAAGCTGCGCTAGATGATAAGCCTGTGTTTGTGGTTGAACTAACTTACAGTGGCCGCTTTTCCATTACTGGCCTGCCAGCAGAACAAATTGAGCCGGCTCTTCTGATAGAGTGTCCTCGTCTCCTATTTCCATTCGCCAGACGGATCATAGCGGACTGCTGCAGGGATGGTGGTTATCCGCCTCTTATGCTGGAACCCATAGACTTCGCGCAAATGTACATGAACAGAAAACGCGAGCAAAGCGCATCCGCCGGTAGCCCAAAGAAATAATTATCGGCCGATGATATCTGGTTCCTCCGCCTAAGACGTCCAAAGCGGGTTAGTAAGTTTTTCTAAAAACTTCACATGCGCTGCGCGCTCCTCGGCGCTTGGTGTATGTTTAGGCCAATTCCGCTCTCTTGGCTTCGCTGGCGAAGGTGCCTGTGACCCCTCGTCAGTGACACTGGTCAAGCGGAGGTCAGTTTGTCTACCACCTATAAGCTCAATATAAACTTGGGCTAGTAGTTCGACATCAAGGAGCGCATTGTGTTTTTCCCTAGCTGAGTTGTCGATTGAAAATTTTCTGCACAAAGCATCAAGGCTCGCTGGAGCACCAGGAAACTTCTTGCGAGCCAAGGTTAAGGTGTCAATTGTTCGAGCGAGATCAAGCATTGGTAGCTGCAGTCGAGCAAGTTCGGCGTTCAAGAAGTTAATATCGAATTGGGCGTTGTGAATAATTAGTGGGTCTTCCCCAATAAAGGCTAAAAATTCAGAGGCTCGTTGCTCAAAAACCGGCTTGTCGACCAAGTCCTCCGTTCTCAAGCCGTGGATTTCTGTCGCCGAAAGGTCTACGCCCCGCTCAGGATTGAAAAAACTATGAAAAGTGCGCCCGCTTGGCAGGTGGTTCGTCAGCTCTGCACAAGCAATCTCGATTATTCGATGGCCTTCCTCATGGTTTAGCCCGGTTGTCTCCGTATCCAACACGACTTCACGCACCATGGCCTCCTCCAACTGGCATAACTAATTTCTTCCCAGAAATATGTCCCGAGTGGACTTTCCGTAGTACACTGGATACCCTTATTAGAGCTGCTCGCTTCCCAAGACCTGATGGCACTACAAAATCAGCCTGCTTACGTTTTAGGTAATCCGGTGTCTGGTTATCCAAAATATTTTCTAACTTTTTTTCACTCATACCGGGTCGTCTCAAGGCCCTACTACGCTGGACAAACTTCGGAGCTGATACGACCACTACAGCATGACATGCATCCTTGCCACCAGTCTCATACAGCAGTGGTACATCCATCACCACGACCCGGGCCCGTGCTGCCCCAGCCAATCGCAAAAAGCGCTTGCGCGCCTTAGCCACTAAAGGATGCAATATAGCTTCTAACTTTCTTAGCTTGCACGCATTACCAAAAACCAGGTCGCCAAGCATCCGCCTATCAACTGCATGCCCCTGCACGACACCCGGAAAGATCTCGGACACAGCCGTCACTGCCTCTCCGCCCTCGTCTAACATTTGGTGGACAGATGCGTCAGCATCAAAGATCGGAATTCCCAATCGACTGAAGATTTTTGAAGTCTCACTCTTTCCCATCGCTATTGAGCCAGTCAAACCAAGAATTATCGGGCCTTTTATCAAGCGTCTACTCGCTCATAATGTGGGCTCTAAGCCTACTAGTAACCGCGGGATTCTGTCCGAACCACGAATAAAAGCCCGGTTGTGCTTGGTAGAGCAGCATACCCAACCCATCTACCACCGTATTGCCACGAAGCTTGGCCGCCGCAAGAAGCGGGGTTTCCAGAGGAACATACACGATATCTGAAACCACAGCCTCGTGAGGTAACCGATCCAAATCAAGGCTGAGAGGCTCGCCTCCATGCATACCCAAACTGCTTGTGTTAACCAGCAACCCAATTTCCTCGCATGCCTCCATCCTATCAGACCAGTCCACCCCAATACAGTTCCCCTGGATCTCACGCGTCAAACTTTCACTCCGGGAGCGGGTTCTGTTACAGATTCGAATTTCGGTGCTCCCCGCCTCCAACAACCCCACACAAACAGCGCGGGCGGCTCCTCCCGCTCCTATTACAAGTACAGGCCGTCCAACTTCCCATTCAGGAGCGTGCACCTTTAGATTTTCGACAAAACCAAAGGCATCTGTATTCGTTCCGTGCAGTGATCCGTCTTCCCTCACGGTTATAGTGTTAATAGCACCGATCTGGTGAGCTATAGGCGTCACGTGATCCACTAGATTGATCGCGTGTTCCTTATGGGGAATTGTAATATTTACCCCACGGAAACCTAGCGCTGGCAGAGACCAAAGTGCCCGGGCTAAATCTGTTGGCTGCACGGATAGGGGAATGTAGTGCCCCTTTATACCCATTTCCCGCAACCAAAAGCCGTGCAATTTCGGCGACAAGGAGTGCTCCACAGGCCACCCCATAACCCCTGCCAGTCGGGTACTAGCTACCATGCTCAGTCTCCCACAATCCCATGCGTCCTCAAAAAAGCCAGCAATGGCAATAGAGGTATACCAAGGATATCAAAGTAACCGCCCTCCACTTTGGCAAACAGCTGGATACCGAGTCCCTCAAGCTTGTACCCACCAACAGATTGGCAAATGTCGTCTCTTTCTGACTCAACGTATGAACCAATAAACCGATCTGAAAAATACCGCATTGTCATGGACGAACATTCACTGTGTCGGAACAGCACCTCTCCATTCAATGCAACGCTTACGCTACTGAAAAGCCTATGTTTGCCACCCCTTAACTTCATCAGCTGATCCCGGGCATCCTGCACACTTTTTGGTTTATCAAACCAACAACCATCTGAATCAAGCATCTGGTCTGCGCCAACAACAAAGGCCTGCCTTGTTTGTTCTGAGACTTTTTGTGCCTTCAGATCTGACAACCTTTGTGCTGTGTCTTTCGTGGAACAGCCCTCTGCTCTCATCTTCTTTTTCACGGCATCTTCATCTATGTCTGCTGGCAAAACCTCGAACGCCAAACCGGCATTCCTGAGGACATTTTGTCTAGCGGAACTGCTGGACGCCAATACAACCTTCCGCAAACGGCCTGGGTGGCTGCTCATACCAAAGGACCCAATTTACTGCGTTTCCCTGTAGAGGGATAACACAGCTGCCGCCGTTTCTTCTATAGAGCGCCGTGTAACATCAATTATTGGCCAGCCCCGTCCCTGAAACAATCGCCGGGCTTTATTCAACTCTGCGCGCACGGCTTCCAAGTCGACATAATTCTCTAATCTTTCTTCCTTCATTTGGCGAAGCCGATTTCTGCGGATTTGAACTAACCGTTCGGGACTGGTCGTGAGCCCAACTATCAACGACTTCTTCGCATTCAGCAGCGCTGAAGGTAGTTCCTGGCCTAAGATGAAAGGTATATTGGCCGCCCTAAGCCCACGGTTTGCCAAATACACACAGGTTGGTGTTTTCGACGTCCGTGATACCCCGGTCAAAATCACGTCAGCCGTATCTACATCGTACAGTGATTGGCCGTCATCATGCCTTAGGGCAAATTGCATTGCGTCAATGCGCTCAAAGTATTCGTCATCCAGCTCATGTTGATACCCTGGCCTTTGTTGTACACTCCTGCTCAAAAACCCGCTAAATGCCCCCATTACCCCTTCCATAACCGGGACACATGGAACAGACAGGGTTCGACACCTTCTCTGCAACACCTCAGCTAAATCGGTCTTAACCAAGGTATATAGTACAACCCCACGCCATTCCTCTATAATCCTTAAAATTTTCTCAATTTGCCCCTTGGTTCGTACCAGCGACCAATTGTGTTCCACTACTTCTATCTCATCAAACTGAGCCAACGCGGCCCGCGCTATCGCGCTAACCGTCTCACCGGTAGAGTCCGAAATTAGATGAAGATGAAATGAGCTCATACCAGCCAACTCTTAGTAACTCATAGGATGCCATCAGGAATAATTGTGGACATTATACTACTTTTTAAGCAAAGCTTGTTAATCCAATATTATTTAACTGGATATCCACTCGTTTCTCTATCATAGACCATGATAACCAAATTGTGGTAACAACGGGTATAACAAATCTATCCTGATTTCTTATCTAGTCTTTCAACAAGGTTCCCACGTGTAAATTACTGGGTTATTTACAATATTTTAGTTATTAACAGGCAAGGCCTTTAAGAGAATTTCGTTAGCTACGCGGGATGATAAATTTCTTAAAGTGGAAAAAATTAAATCCTTGATATTCTTTTCACAACAACATCAACAATCATCTTATATCTATATTATATATTATTTATTAAGGGGCTTATGTCATCAATACTCTAAAAGAACCTAAAGAGACCGAAAAGTTGTTAGTTCGAACCTTGAAAGGTGAGAATTTAAACCCGCCCCCAATCTGGTTAATGCGGCAGGCAGGCCGTTATTTACCTGAATATGTGAGAACAAGAGGATTGGCAGGCGACTTTCTTGATCTTTGTTACAACCCGGACTTGGCTACTGAAGTCACTTTACAACCTATTAATAGGTATGGCTTTGATGCAGCAATTATATTCTCAGATATCTTAGTCATACCAGATGCCTTGGGCCAGAAGGTTGAGTTTAGTCGCGGTGTAGGACCAGTACTAAAACCAATCAGAACAGAAAAACAAATAATAGAATTAAACTATTGCAATCTCGGAGAAACTTTAAGCCCAGTGTATGAGGCTATAGCGCAGGTACGGGCAAGGTTAAGCCCTGATGTTTCTTTGATAGGATTTGCGGGAGCTCCCTGGACTGTAGCGACTTATATGGTAGAGGGTGGGTCAAGTAAGAGTTTTAATAATGTGAAAGCTTGGGCCATGGATGATTCAGGAGGTTTTGATGAATTAATGAAACATTTAATCGAAGCAATCACTCTACACATAATGGGTCAAGTCGAAGCGGGAGCAGAGGTCATACAGTTGTTTGATAGCTGGGCGGGTGTTTTATCTCCTAGTGAGTTTGAGAGATGGTGCATAAAGCCCGTCAGAGAAATCACGAAACGCATTAAAGATAAATATACAGATATTCCAATTATTGGCTTTCCGAAAGGGAGTGGCTTAAATTACAAGCACTATCCCGAGAAAACAGGGGTTGATTGTGTATCGGTAGATTACACGGTTCCATTGGATTGGATAGACAAAGCATTGCAGCCGGGGACGGTCGTGCAGGGAAATCTAGATCCACATATTTTACGTCGAGGGGGCGCTGCTATGGTTAGGGCGGTCCAGGAAATCAAAGATGCTATGGGTCACAGACCATTCGTATTTAATTTGGGGCACGGAATTTTACCGGATACAGATCCATCAAATGTAGGAGATTTGGTAGAGCTAGTGAGGGCTGCGTAGGATAAGGCGGTATGGGTAAATGTGCTGTAGTTTTGATGAATTTGGGTGGACCGGATAAGCAGGAATCGGTTCAACCATTTCTTTTTAACCTATTTAATGATCCGGCGATTATTTCTGTGCCACGACCCTTGCGATGGTTCTTAGCAAAACTCATATCCAGGAAAAGGGCTCCGGTGGCACGTTTGATCTATGATAAACTAGGGGGTAGTTCACCGCTCTTAAAAGAGTCACAAGTGCAGGGGCAGGCTCTAGGGGATAGTTTAGGGGCTAACTATCGTGTATTTTTATCGATGCGGTACTGGCATCCACGAAGCTATGAAGCTGTTAAAGCTGTTCTGAGTTATGATCCCGAAAAGATAGTGTTAGTGCCCCTCTATCCCCAATATTCGACAACTACCACAGGGTCTTCTGTTGGAGATTGGAACAAGGCAGCAGCTGAGCTCGGATTGGATAAGCCAACCTTTATCGTTGGGTGTTATGCGACTAACCCCCATTTTATTTCTGCCCATGTTAAGCTGATTAGGCCGTTTCTAGAACCTACCACGCCTAAAAATTCTCAAAAGGTTTTGTTTTCTGCCCACGGATTACCCAAAAAGATAATTGCTAAGGGAGATCCATACCAATATCAGGTGGAATGTACAGCCAAGGCGATTGTTAAACAATTGGCGTGCCCACATTTGGATTGGGAGGTTTGTTACCAGAGTAGGGTTGGCCCCCTTCGGTGGATTGGTCCATCCACCGAAGAATTAATCGCTGAAGCTGGTGCTTTGGGGAAATCTTTAGTTATTGTCCCGATAGCTTTTGTTTCCGAACATTCTGAAACACTGGTCGAGCTTGATATAGAATATGCTGATTTGGCGCGACGGGTAGGCGTGCAGAGTTATCAAAGAGTTCCAGCGCTTAGTGTATCGGAGGATTTTGTGTTGGCATTGGGAAATATGGTAAAATCAGCTAGTCGTGATAGTGGTCAGCCTCAACCTCAAGAAGCGAGCTGGTGTCCACCACAGCTACAACTATGTTGTAAAAGCCTTGGCGGTAAATATGGTGCCCATGCATCCGTGTCGTCTGGGAACAAACCATGAATGAGACTGCCGGACTCTATGTGTGGATAAAGGCTTTTCATCTAATCGCCGTAATAGCGTGGATGGCGGGCCTGCTATATTTGCCTCGTCTTTTCGTCTATCATGTTGGTGTGGAACCCGATTCCGACTTAGATCTTACGTTACGAATAATGGAAAGACGATTATTGAATTTTATCATGGGTCCTGCAATGGCAGTTAGTTGGGTGTTGGGGTTAGCTTTGACGGCACTTTCTCCATTTGCAGTTTGGGCGGAGACCTGGTTCTACACAAAGATGCTGGCAGTTGTTGCAATGAGTGGCATGCACGCAGCCATGGCCGTTTGGCAAAAAGCTTTTGAGACCAACGAGAACAGGCGGGGGCAAGCATTTTACCGCATGCTGAATGAGGTGCCAACGGTCCTCTTGATTGTCATTATTCTGATGGTCGTTGTTAAACCATTTTAAGTCTGACGCTGGCGACTGATCTACCAGAGAATCTGCCTATTTGACGAATGCACCAAACTCTAGTTACAATGTGCTGTGTCGCCATTGAGTGCTAAACCGCTCTAGGCACCAGCACAGGCCATACTTTCCCTTTTTCTCTTTGCCGATTGGTGGCAATTTCCAAGAAAGACATTCGAGCGGGCGGAATCTAAGTGATTTGCTAGACAAGTGGTTGGCTTGTAATACCTCCATAAAACTTAACATTTAAGAGTTAAATATGAACCTGCAGGAGCTGAAAGAAAAAACCCCAACCGAATTATTGGCGTACGCCGAGGAGTGTGGGGTAGAGAATGCTAGCACGCTGCGCAAACAGGACTTGATGTTTGCTATACTAAAGCAGCTTGCAGAAAGTGATATAGTTATTTCGGCTGGTGGGGTTCTTGAAATCCTCCAGGACGGATTTGGTTTTCTACGATCGCCTGAGTCGAATTACCTGCCAGGGCCAGATGATATTTACGTATCGCCTAATCAAATCCGACGATTCGCCCTCAGAACAGGCGATACGGTTGACGGGGAAATCCGGCAACCGAAGGATGGGGAACGGTATTTTGCTTTGCGTAAAATCAGCGAGATTAATTTTGAGAAACCGGAAAACGCGAGGCACAAAGTTCATTTTGATAATTTAACCCCGCTATATCCAGATAAGTGGTTGCGGCTTGAGGTAGAAAACTCGGAAGAGAAGGATATGACTGCTCGGGTTATAGATCTGGTGGCCCCATTAGGTAAGGGGCAGCGTGCGCTAATTGTTGCACAGCCTCGAACAGGTAAAACGGTTGTCTTGCAGAATATTGCTCACTCTATAACTGCTAATCACCCCGAGGTTTATCTGTTGGTGCTCCTTATCGATGAGCGCCCTGAGGAAGTTACGGACATGCAGAGGTCTGTGGACGGAGAGGTCGTAAGTTCTACTTTTGATGAGCCCGCGGGACGCCACGTGCAAGTGGCTGAGATGGTGATCGAGAAGGCAAAGCGCCTCACAGAACACGGGCGAGATGTAGTAATTTTGCTTGATTCAATCACACGCCTAGGTCGGGCCTATAACACTGTTATCCCCTCTTCAGGGAAAGTGCTAACTGGGGGAGTAGATGCTAATGCCCTGCAAAGGCCTAAAAGGTTTTTTGGGGCAGCCCGAAATATAGAACAGGGCGGGTCGTTGACCATTATAGCCACAGCTCTCATAGATACGGGGTCGCGAATGGACGAGGTGATTTTTGAAGAATTTAAGGGTACCGGGAATAGTGAAATAGTGTTGGATAGAAAGCTTGCTGATAAGAGGACGTTTCCTTCCATAGATATCGGCAAGTCTGGCACTCGCAAGGAAGAGCTTTTGGTATCGAAGGGAGAGCTGTCAAAGATGTATGTTTTGCGTCGTATTTTGACGCCTATGGGTGTTACGGAATCCATGGAGTTTTTACTGGATAAATTGAAAGATACTAAGTCTAACGACGATTTTTTTGAGTCGATGAACACATAGTTATACAGCCTAGGCAGGCCACTAACCTCGCCCTAACGGCCCTCGGGCCCACTCCCTTTGTTATACGGTAAATACTGTGGTTCCGGTGGTCCGCCGTCCCTCGAGATCTGAGTGCGCCTGAGCAGCATCCTTTAGCTCATATCTGTTGTTAATAGGTATGGTGACTTTGTTATTGTTTACCAAGTCGAACAATGTGTTGGCGCTGGTTTCAAGATCTGCCCGTGAAGTTGTGTATGTCATTAGTGACGGACGGGTGACATAAAAAGATCCTTTGGCTAGTGCAGCTAGGTCAAAATTCTCCAGCTTGCCCGATGATTGGCCAAAATTCACTAGTATGCCTCTCGGTTTAAGGCACTCTATGGAGTCTAATAGAGTGTCTTTTCCGACCGAGTCGTATACCACTGGTACACCGATCCCCTGGGTAATGTCTTTAACACGATCCACAAAGTTTTCTTCAGTGTAGATGATTGTATGGTCACAGCCATGGGCTTTTGCAAGAGTGGCTTTTTCTCGAGAACCGACAGTTCCAATCACCGTAGCTCCCCGGGCCTTTGCCCATTGGGAGGCTATCAGTCCTACACCACCTGCCGCCGCATGTAGCAATATTGTATCGCCGGGGGACACCTTGTAGGTCCTATCCATTAGGTACTCAACGGTCATTCCTTTAAGCATCATTGCGGCGGCAGTTTCGTCGCTAATCTCGTCTGGAATTACCATCAGTCTATGGGAAGGGATAGTCCGATATTCTGAATATGCCCCTACTGGCATACCAGCATACGCGACCCGGTCTCCCACCGAAACCTCGTCAACGTTTTCCCCAACCGCTTCAACTATACCGGCTCCCTCCATACCGGGACAAATAGGCATAGACGGCGAAGGATACAGGCCTGTCCTAAAATAAACGTCTATAAAATTTAGACCCACGCCAGTGTGCCGAATAAGAGCCTCGCCCGAAGAAGGGGTTGCCACGTCTACTACCTCCCACTTTAGTACTTCGGGGCCTCCAGTCTCGTGAGCCACTACCGCATTGCACTTCATTCTATTCCTCCATCAACTTACATAGGCGCATATTTACATGATCGCATTCATTGGGTCCAAAGGTTTAAGTAAGTGTTCGAGAAAAGTTAGGAGGGGTCTCTGGCCTGATTTTTCTCAAATGACAGGAGAAGTCGCTTTGTCTGGAGTCCACCACCACCGCTATAGCCTGTTAGTGCGCCTTTTTTAGATATGACCCGATGGCATGGGATCAGCAAAGGAATTGGGTTGGTGGCACATGCGCGGCCTACGGCTCGAGCGCTTGTCCGGAGTTCATCGGCTAGCTCGCCATAGGTTGAAGTAGTGCCGTAGGGTATTAATAGAATTCGCTCCCACACTGCCAGCTGGAATTCAGTGCCTGAAGGGTTGAGAGATAGGTCAAAGTTTCGGAGGGTACCCCTAAAGTAATCTGTGATCTGATCACGGGCTTTTTGCAATTCAGCGGCATCGCTGACCCTAGGCCGGTTGGTCCACCTAATTTTTGTTATAGATAAGGCCCCGTATATGGCTATTAGGCCGACCCGTGTTGGGATGGTTAAGCAACAAGACATGGTATCGCCTTTCGGTTCCGTGTATATCTGCTTATGAGGCCTGTATCACCGGGCGGGCTTCTTTAATCTTCTACGTGCTTTCTCGTGTCTCGTTGCCCTTGGTGATTCTATAGCCTATCTTGGGCCTGTGTGTTTTTGTAGGAACTTCGTGAGAGGTGGTTGATTTGCCGAGGTTAGAAGAAGACCTGCCGTATTTTTACCTTAGCCATGTGTTTATGTGTGTCAATGTGAGGCCGGCAGGACATCCCCGCGGATGCTGCACGGAAAAAGGCTCCCTCGAGTTGAGGGCATATATGAAAAACCGCGCAAAAGAGTTGGGACTAAATGACATCCGTATTAATGCAAGCCAATGCCTAGATCGGTGCGAACGTGGCCCTGTGCTCGTGATATATCCAGAGGGAGTGTGGTATCGCTGTGAAAGTAAAGAGGATATAGAAGAGATTTTACGAGTTCACTTGGTAGAAGGCGGCCGTGTAGGTCGCCTGCTTATCGAAAATGACTAGTACTATTGTTAAGTCCAACCAAGTGTTAGATTTGAGAGTTTTGGGGCACTGACTTGCCGACGACTGGGCTGGGAGAAACAATCTACGCTGAGGCGACCGGGGGTGGGGTGGCAGGCGTGGCCGTGATAAGGCTTTCTGGGCCGAGTGCTTCGCATATTCTTGAGGGGTTAGTGGGCTCGCTCCCCAGTCCGAGAAGAGCCAGCCATCGTTCGGTGTTTTCTCCTTTGGATGGAGACCTGATTGACCGGGGGCTAGTTCTTTGGTTTCCACAGCCGCACAGTTTTACGGGTGAGGATGTGGTTGAATTCCACCTTCATGGTGGGCGCGCCGTAGTCGAAGCCCTGCTCAAGGCTATCAGGCACTATTCATCGGTCAGGCTGGCGGAGCCGGGGGAATTTTCTCGGAGGGCATTTATAAATGGTAAGCTTGACCTGACGGCTGCGGAGGGCCTGGCTGATTTAGTGGCTTCTGAGACAGATGCCCAACGTCGCCAGGCTCTGAGGCAATTATCCGGGGAACTCGGAGAGCTGTATGAGCGATGGAGAACGGAACTCGTTCAATCGCAGGCCCGGGTAGAGGCATCACTAGATTTTGTTGAGGAAGATGTTCCGATTAATTTACTTGTGGAGGTTCGCGCAAACCTTGGTGTGTTGTTAAGGCAATTAAGCAGCCACCTTGATGATGGGCGCCGTGGAGAAATAGTTCGTCGGGGGCTTAGGCTAGTCATAGTTGGCGCTCCCAATGTCGGTAAGTCTAGCCTGATCAACCGCCTTTGCAGGAGGGAGGTGTCGATTGTATACCCATCGTTGGGCACGACGAGAGACGTGATAGAGGCACAGCTATATTTTGAAGGATTGCCCGTGACTATATCTGATACGGCGGGGATCAGAGATGCTAGAAACCCAGTAGAGAGAGAAGGCATTCGAAGGGCGAACCTGGCGGCGGAGAAGGCCGATATACTAATCTTGGTCTTTGACGCGACCACTTATCCGGCACTCGATCAAGCAACCTTGTCCTTGCTGCAGGACAACAGCTGTGTTGTGTTCAACAAAGCGGATTCCGTCAAATCAGACAGATTGCCAGCATCAATCGAAGGTCATGCCGCACACCTCGTATCATGTGCTAATGGGGAGGGGATACAAGAATTCATGACTTTCTTAAGCCGGCGAGTGAAAGTGCTTACAGACCACACCGAAGCTCCAGTCCTAACTCGGGCCCGACACAGGGAAGCCCTGACCTCCTGTGCCGCCAGCATAGATAGGGCAAGTAGGCTCGATGACCCAGAATTAGTTGCAGAAGAATTAAGGAGTGCCAGCTCTGCACTAGGCCGGATAACCGGAAGAGTGGGTGTTGAGGATGTTTTAGATTTGATTTTTTCTGAATTTTGCATTGGGAAATAACGCGCTCAATGCGATAACTATTTATTATAGAATTGCCTAAACTTTGGATTGCCCACCGCTTTTAGGCCTCCCATAGGTTTCGCGTTAACCTTGGTCAGTGTGGGGGTAAGGCTTGTAATGGGGCACCTAAGTTTGTTAGGTAATAAGGATAGAAAAAGGGGTGTCCAGCTTTGATATCAGAGTTTTTCGATGTAATCGTAATCGGTGGTGGCCACGCGGGTTGCGAGGCGGCCGCTGGGTCGGCTCGGGTTGGGGCAAAGACTCTTTTGGTTACCCACAAACCAGAAAATATTGGTGAGATGTCTTGTAATCCTGCCATAGGCGGTGTTGGGAAGGGGACCTTGGTCCGGGAAATTGATGCGCTAGATGGGTTTATGGGGCGGGTCGCTGACCAAGCCGGTATACAATTCAGGGTACTTAACGCTAGTAAGGGGCCTGCCGTTCGGGGGCCGAGGGCTCAAATGGATCGTGGGCTTTATAAGAGCGCCATGCAGGAGATGCTGCGTTGCGAGGAGAATCTCGCTATTCGGGGTGTCGGGGTCCACGATTTATATTTTGACGCGAGAGGAGTGTTGGGTGGGGTTGTCTTGGATAACGGCAATCAGGTAGGCGCTTCCAAGGTAGTAATTACCACGGGGACATTCTTACGGGGGGTGCTGCATGTTGGGGAAAAAACGGTTTCTGCGGGTAGGCTAGGTGAGAAACCGTCTGAGGGTCTCTCAAAAACCCTTATGGAACAAGGGTTTAGAATGGGACGGCTCAAAACGGGAACGCCCCCTCGTTTGTTAAAAGGTTCGATCAATTATTCTAAGCTGCCAGCCCAGAGTGGCGATATTCCCCCTAAGCGGTTTTCGTTTATTGGGCCTCCACTGCGTCTTCAACAAATTTCGTGTCATATTACGGGCACTACCCCTGCAACCCATGAGCTAATCCAATCTAATTTACATCGGTCCCCTATCTATTCGGGCGCAATCGAAAGCCGCGGGCCCCGGTACTGCCCGTCAATAGAGGATAAAGTAGTCCGCTTTGCTGACCGATCACGGCATCAGATATTTCTTGAGCCAGAAGGGTTTAAGAGTAATAGGGTCTATCCTAACGGGATTTCGACCTCTCTTCCGGAGGTGATCCAGAAGGCGATGCTTTCCACAATACCTGGACTTGAAAACGCAGAAATAGTTCAGCCAGGTTATGCTATAGAGTACGATTACGTGGATCCTCGGGAGTTATTTTCTTCACTGGAAACAAAAAAAATCCCGGGGCTTTTCCTCGCTGGTCAAATTAACGGCACAACAGGGTATGAGGAGGCAGCGGGGCAAGGGTTAGTGGCAGGAGTAAATGCCGCTAGAGCCTCTTCGGGCTTGGACCCGTTGATTATTGATCGAGCGGATGCCTTGCTGGGCGTAATGATTGATGATTTGGTGACCTTGGGTGCTTCGGAGCCTTATCGGATGTTTACTTCTCGAGCGGAGTACCGGCTGGCTCTGCGCCCGGATAATGCAGATCTTCGGTTGACAGGAACCGGGATTGATAAAGGTTGTGTTGGTAGTGGCCGCGCTCGCAAGTTTGCTGAAAGGGAGAAACAGCTGGCGGAGGCTATCAGCTTTCTGGAATCTCTCACTTTGAGCCCCGAGAGCGCGCGGAAGAAGGGCTTAAAAATTCGGGCGGATGGCCGGAAAAGGAACGGAATGGAGCTGCTGGGTTATAGGGATTTAGGATGGGAGGAAATTAAACGTCTCTGGCCGGAGGTTGCACGATGGGACGGGTGTGCCGCTGATCAGATAGAAATAGAGGCTAAATACAAAATTTATCTTTCTAGGCAACGGGCTGAGGTAGAGGCATATAAACGTGACCGAGAGTTAACCATACCACCAACGCTCAACTACCATAAGGTGGGGAGCCTTTCTAACGAAGCTAGAGAAAGCTTGCAGCTCGCCCGCCCTGAAAATTTAGCTGGTGCTGCCCGGTTGCCCGGCGTTACGCCGGCAGCAATTACGGCACTGATGGTGCATCTCCGTCGGCATGGTGGGGCAGCTGCCTAGTTGGCTTTTCAGTGAAATAGGCGGATTTTGTGTCGCAAACCGATTTTGGATCAAGTGACTTTCAGGCGGCTACAGGTGTTTCACGTGAAACTCTTGAGAGATTAAAGGCCTATGTTTCCCTGCTCATGGAATGGCAACAGCGATTTAATTTGATCGGTCCTGGTACCATACACGATATATGGCACCGGCATTTTCTTGATTCGGCACAATTGAGAAAAATCTGTGGGCCTGAATGTTCTAGGCTGGTAGATTTGGGTAGCGGTGCTGGCTTTCCAGGAATGGTGCTCGCTATTTTGGGCCAAACTGGCGTAGAATTAATAGAAAGTAATGGAAAGAAGTGCTTGTTCTTGGAGCGCGTGTCAATGTCTACTAACACACGGGTGGAGATTACCAGGGCTCGGTTTGATAAGGTAGGGCGCCCAAATCAGGCGGATGTAGTGACCGCGAGAGCGGTTGCGCCACTAAACAAGCTGTTGAGGGACGCGGGCCGGTGGGTAAAGCCCGGAGGAGTCGCGTTGCTGCAGAGGGGCAGTCGGTTCGAAAGAGAGCTGGCGGAAGCCTCAAGGTTTTGGGAGTTTGAGGTCGTACGGCATCCTAGCGTAACTAATCCAACGGGAGCTATATTGGAAATATCTCAGATAAGGGAGATAAATGTCTGAAGTAAATCAAATGGTTACACCTGGTTTTGGTGTAGGCACTGTCGTAGCCAACCAAAAAGGAGGGGTTGGAAAGACGACGACGACCATCAACTTAGCCACTGGGTTAGCTGCTATAAAGCGGCGGGTCTTGGTATTAGATTTGGACCCACAGGGAAACGCTAGCACAGGGCTCGGTATTCCGCCCTCCCAGAGACCCCAGACCATGTACGATGTGCTGATGGGAGAGGCTACCATAGGGCAGGTTGCCATCGAAACCGAGGTGCCGGGGTTGTCGGTAGTTCCATCAGATATTCACCTCACAGGCGCGGAATTAGAGNTGGTAGATAAACCCGACCGAGCCTTNCGTCTTAGGGCCGCCCTTGAGACGGTATTTGCTGATTATGAGGAGCTACTTATTGATTGTCCTCCATCCCTGGGTTTGCTCACTCTTAACGCCATGACAGCGGTGAATAATCTTCTGATACCTATGCAGTGCGAATTCTTTGCCCTAGAGGGACTGTCCCAATTAATGACTACAGTACAGAGGGTTAGGGAGAATTTTAACCCAGGTTTGCAAATCCAGGGNTTACTTTTAACAATGTATGATCAGAGGAACAGGCTGTCGAAGGAAGTGGAAGAGGATGTGCGAGCCCACTTTGGATCTAAGGTGTATGATACGATAATACCAAGAAACGTCCGTGTCTCGGAAGCACCTTCACATGGTAAACCTATTTTACTGTACGACCACCGCTCAAGTGGAGCCAGGGCGTACATGCGCTTAGTCAATGAAATTTGTAAACGAGACGTAGTGGGGTGAAGTCATGAGTATTAAAGGTGGTGGCGGGCTAGGGAAAGGCTTGGACGCGCTTTTGGGAAATGCTGTCTCCTCGGAGCCAGTGCCTAAAGCAGGCAGGGCAGGCACCGACCAGCTTAACCTCGACCAATTGGTGCCCAATCCAGGCCAACCGCGGTCGACGTTCGATGATGCTGAGTTAAGGCAGTTGGCGGATTCAATATCAGCCAATGGTATGCTACAGCCAATTTTAGCACGGCCTGACCCCCGGCTATCTGGTAGGTACCAAATCGTAGCAGGTGAACGGAGGTGGAGAGCGGCCCAACTGGCTGGATACCATGAGGTTCCGGTAATTATTCGGCAACTTACAGATAGAGAAACACTGGAAATAGCTCTTGTCGAAAACCTTCAAAGGCACGACCTGAACCCCATGGAAGAGGCCCGTGCCTATCATAAGCTCATAGAGGACTTTGCTGGCACACAGGCATCGGTCGCTGAAAGGATTGGTAAGAGCCGGAGCCACTTGGCTAACACTTTGAGGTTACTGCATCTTCCAGATGAAGTTCAGGAGTGGGTAGAGCTGGGTGAGTTGCAGGCAGGCCACGCTAGGGCCATTCTTTCGGCGGATGACCCGCTATCGGTAGCGAGGATGGTAAAGAAGAAGGGGCTAAGCGTCCGGCAAGCCGAACGATTAGCTAAAGGGTGGGCCGTTAAAGCCAGTGGCCAGACGGGTGGTGATAACAGTGCAGATACTGAGAGCCTGGAACGTGCGCTGACAACAGTTTTTGGCATGAAGGTTTCGATAAAAGGTTCAGGACAAAGTGGAGAAGTACGCATTCGTTACTCAAATCCTGCTGAGCTCAGGCAGATCGAAGCCAAAGTAAGAGGTCAGTGGTAACGACCAGGTGGTTTTGTAATGGCAATCTTCCGGGCCGCGCTAAGAATCCTCAAAAATGCCATGCTGCTGAAAATATCGCCGATCCCGCCTGTTTTTTTACAATACTCTTCTGCCTCGGCTAGAATCGACATAGCTCGGCTTAATTTGTCGGTAGGCCAGGCTCGCACTTGGCGCTCAAAGGAATTCCTGACCGAAAAATGTACTGGCGGGCGAAGAGCTTTTATACAGGCAGAGGGGGACCCGCCGCCTGCCACATTGGTGACAACTTGATGAAGCCGCTGAAAGTGCCGTAAAGTCGCGCGCAGCATCTGAATAGGGCTTATTCCTTCTAACCTGAGGCTTGCCCATGTTCTCATTAATTGCTGCTGGTCACCATCTGCCATAAGCATGGCAAAAACATTCAGGGAATGTGCCGCGCTATCGCCAATGACAGCCATCGCGTCGGCCTCCGTAATTTCTTCTGCCGGTCCCAAATACACCACGAGNTTTTCTAGTTCCTGGCGGGTGACCATACGATCTGAACCTAGATGTAACGCTAAATACTCTAGGGCTTCGGAGGTCAAACGAATATTATGTCGCTCGCAAAACTCGCGCACCAAGCGGCGTATATCATGGGCCTCATCAGGGTAGCATCCGATGGAAGCCAAATTTGTAGTGTTTTCAAATAGGCGTTTCAAGCTGGAGGTTCCCCTTAACTCACCGGCTAGGACAATCACAAGTGAATTGGGGTCGCCGCGGGATAGGAAATCCCTGAAGGTTTTGTGATCTTTATCCCCTGCATCAGTGACGCGGATGACCTTATTGTTGCCGGTTAGGGGTAACGTGGCGGCTTCTTGTGCAAGATTCTCAGGGTTCTTCCTTAGGTTTTCCGCTGGGATTTCAGCAAGTTGAAAGGGGTCTACTGGGCTCCCAAGTATATTTTTTATTATAGTCTCGCTCCGCTCTCTTACTAGGCCTCTGTCGGGTCCATGCAGTAATATTGCACCGAAGTCTGTTTGGGCTTGTCCTAAAAATTGGTCGATATTTCGCGGGGGTACTTTCATCGTCCGACCCGTGACAGTTGCTTCTCCCGGGCGAAGTGAAGGGACAAGACACTAGCAATTTGGCTACCTATTTGTTTTGCGGCGCGGAGAGAAGCTTCTTCCTCAGCGACAAAGGTCGCGTAAACATTATCTGAAATAACGTTGTAGCTGGCATGGGCGCTAGTGTGACCCGCCATGACCATGGAGCCCGAAGAGACTTCGAAAAGCTTGTAGTGTACGGTCAGGATCATAGTATAGCGACTTATCTGACTGTCCCGGGCCGTTATCATCGGATAACTTGCTGTGTCGTAGGTTAGGGCAAGAGTATGAGCCTTTGCTTTGCGGTTATTGAGTTGCAAGTTATCCTGCAAAGTGTTTTGCAGCTGGACGCCTATAACCCCTTCTAGGGGGCCAAGTTCTATCGAAGACAAATCAGCTAGCACTGATCCACCTAGGCGGCCGCCGTAGAGGGGTTGGAACCCGCAGCCAGAAAATAGCGCTAGGGCTAATAAAGCGAAGGTTAGTCTACAGAACCACATTAATCACACGGTTAGGCACCACCACGACCCTTTTGATTTCTCGGTTTCCAATGTGTGATTTTATGATTGGATCTGCTAGCGCCTTTTCCTGGGCCAGGTCTGGGGTAACATCTGTGGCTATGGTTACTGTTGTTCGGAGCCGCCCATTTATTTGTACTGCCATTGTCACCGTTTGGGAGGATAGCAGGCTCGTGTCGGGCAAAGGCCAGCTTTCTTGAACTAGGCTAGGGCTCAAGCCTAACCGCTCCCACATTTCCTCGGCTAAGTGGGGCAGCATAGGGCCTATAAGCTTAATGAGTGTTTCAACAGCCTCATATTTCGCTTGTTGGGCTCCACGGCCATTTTCTTGAAATGCCACTATTGAATTAGTAAGTTGTCGTATGCCAGCTACCGCTCTATTAAAGCGGAAACTTTCGATGTCTTTGGTAACTGTGGTTATCGTTTGGTGGGTCTGCTTTCGTAATTGTAGGGCTTGTCTACAAGGGTCCTCAGGATGTTGTTTTGATGACNGCGTTCCAATAGGTTCACAACTTTCAACAATACGCCATAATTTTTGAACAAACTTCCAAGCACCTTCAATCCCACTTTCTGTCCATTCTATATCCCTCTCCGGTGGACTGTCCGATAACATAAAGAGGCGGGCTGTATCTGCACCATATGTTTTTAGGATGGACCCCGGGTCAACAACGTTCTTTTTAGATTTACTCATACTTTCGGAGCGGCCACTCTGGACAGCCCGACCATTGTCGCGGCGTTGCCAGCTCCCCGTTCCAGTTTGCTCCACTTCTTCGGGATAAAGCCACCCAGAATCGTCTTTATAAGTTGCATGACACACCATGCCCTGGGCTAACAAGCCAGTGAAGGGTTCCTTAAAGCTAACATATCCACAGTCTTCCAGCGCTCTCATGAAGAAACGAGAATAAAGTAAGTGAAGGATTGCATGCTCTATACCTCCAACATACTGATCCACCGGCAACCATGATTTCATAGCCTTTGGATCGAGTGGCAGGTTATATTCCGGGCAGGCATATCGGCAGAAATACCATGATGAGTCGACAAAAGTGTCGAAGGTATCCGTTTCACGTTCAGCGTTTCCGCCGCAATTTGGGCATGTAGTGTGTTTCCATGTTGGATGCTGGTCAAGGGGATTTCCTGGCTGATCAAAGGCTACGTCATCGGGAAGCAGCACGGGCAGGGAATCTTTTGGAATTGGAACTATGCCGCATTGGTCACAGTGGACGACTGGTATGGGGCAACCCCAGTATCTCTGTCGCGATACGCCCCAATCACGGAGCCGATAGGTAACCTGGCGCTTCCCCTTATTTGTGTCCCCTAATTTCTNTGCTACGGCTGCCTTAGCTTGGTCGATAGTCATCCCATCCAAGAAACCAGAGTTGATCATTAACCCCTCCCCCGTAAAGGCTGTATGAGGCGGTAGGGCGGGGTCGGGGAAGTCCGCAGGGGGCTTCACGACTGTTTTGATAGGTAGTTTATATTTGGTTGCAAACTCAATGTCTCTTTGATCATGTGCTGGGCACCCGAAAATCGCCCCAGTTCCGTAACTCATTAATACAAAATTGGCTATGAAGACGGGAAGTTCCTTCTGGTCACTGAAGGGGTGTTTGGCCGTTAGCCCAGTATCAAAACCTAACTTTTCAGCTTTCTCTAACTCAACTTCGCTTGTGCCTAAGCGGTTGCACGTTTCAATAAAACCCAGCATTTTTGGATTGTTTCCCGCGAGCTGGCAAGCGAGTGGATGGTTAGGCGCTATAGCTATAAAACTTGCTCCATAAAGGGTGTCTGGTCGAGTGGTAAAAACTGAGATGGTGTCATCATGGTTCGCTAACTCAAATTCAATATTAAGTCCCTCTGATCGCCCGATCCAGTTTGCNTGCATGGTCCGAACCGATTCAGGCCATTCTTCTAGTTTATCAAGAGAGTCTAGTAGGTCTTGGGCGTATGCAGTAATTCGAAACATCCACTGTGAAAGTAGACGTCTTTCGATCAAGGCTCCGGAGCGCCAACCGCGTCCATCTATGACCTGCTCGTTTGCCAATACGGTTTTATCAATGGGGTCCCAATTCACCCATGTTTCTTTTTTATAGGCTAGATCTTTTGCGAGTAGGTCTATGAACATAGCTTGTTCCTGGCGGTAGTAGTCTGGGGAGCATGTTGCAATCTCCCGCTTCCAATCATACGAGAAGCCCATGCTCTTAAGTTGGTGGCGCATAGTCTCAATATTCGACCAGGTCCATTCGGCGGCCGGTATGCCNTGTTCCACAGCCGCATTCTCAGCNGGCATGCCAAATGCGTCCCATCCCATGGGGTGAAGAACATCAAAGCCTCTGGATTTTTTATAGCGTGCTATAACATCTCCCAGAGTATAGACTCGCACATGGCCCATGTGGATACGACCCGAGGGGTAGGGAAACATCTCGAGCACGTAATATTTTTCCTTCGTGTTGTCCCGAGAGGTGACAAAAACCTCATTCTCGCTCCAATAATCCTGCCACTTCTTTTCTATTTTTGCGGGATTGTAGCGCGCCATCACGTTTCGGCCTTAGCATCCTGTTTAGTCATATCACTCTTAGCCATTATCGCGGATTTACCCTTACTTTGAGCTCGCGGGCCCGTGCCAACACAGTATTTTCCAGATCGATGCCAACATTTTTGTTTACCTCAGACTCAATCCAGTCTCCGTCCTCGCCGCGTACTTGTCGAAATACGACAATTTTTACCGCGTCTGATTGAAGTGAGCTACTGAGAATATATGCTGTCGCCTTAAAGCGAGTTAGTGGTGTGTTCGGGGGCGAATACCAGTCTGTGATCACCACTCCCCCAAACGGGTCCGCTGAACTCAATGGCATAAAGGATAGAATGTCTAGGCAGGCTCTCCAAAGATAACCATTTACCCCTACCCCTTGGCCAGCACTAATTGTGCCCGTTGTTTGACTTTTGGTAAGGGAAGGTGGTGTTTCAGATCGACCTGCCGAGCTTGACGAAATAGTTTGAATCTCGCTGGTCGTATAATTCCCACTGTCAGAAAACGGNAGCGTGCTGCATCCTGTTGTAGACAGCATAATGCCAATGATCGCAGTTCCAGTTATGTATCTCATGTATTTTAGCCCAAAAATCCATTCTGTAGTAGGGCCGGCTCGGATTTGGTTTTTCCGAGCTATAAAACCTCCAANAATTTGGCAACCATAGATGCCCGAACGATTGCTGTCGAGAGGTAGATCAGCCACTTTCATTGAAAACCAATAAAGTATATTGCCTATTCTTGGTCAAACGAAGATATTCCGGCCAATCCACACAAACGGATGTTCTTAAGGAGCCGTTGAGTTGTAATGTTAACGCCTCCGAGGGCATACACGGGAATTGGACAGGATGCAACGAGACGGCGTAGGCGCATGGCGCCCAGGGCCTTTGCTTCAGGGTGGCTCTGAGTGCTAAAAACTGGGGACACCAAAGCAGCGTCGGCTCCTGCCCGGGCAGCTTTGCGAACTGCTGCCTCCGAGTGGGCCGCAACGGTAATGAGCCAATTAGGATGTTTAGATCGCCAGTAGGGTACCTTTTGGAGGTGTACTTCGCTTAGATGAATGCCATTTGCAGCAAGGTTGTGGGCTAAGTCTCCGTCGCCTGCCACTAGAAAGGTCAACCGCTTCTTTTTACATAACACCCCTAGTTTTTTGCCTAGTAGCTTTCGGTTAAGCAGTCCATAATCACGAAACAACACGGCGGAACCTCTGGGGAGGTCAGACACAATTACTTCTGGATGAGGTTGTCGCGTTCGGTCGGTAATAAATATGAGGGAAGGCAAGGGGACACGTAGCCGCTGTCCCATCACTTTGGTAGTAGCTCCTTGGCTGTTTATTTTGGCAATCCTGCCGATTGGCCATCGCAAATAGGGTTTAGATAGTAACATGCGCACAAAGGCTCCTACGAGTGAGGGTGAAGATATTGCTATAAGATTGGAAAATGTTAAAGCTCGCATACGAACAGCAATAACACATTCGAGCNTGGCTACCGCACATCCTACTCTGGTTGCCGTTTCCAAGACAATCGGTCAGCATCCGATTGAAACCTTGTTGAGGTGGGGACATACATCTTTTGGTGAGAATAGGGTGCAAGAGGCTTTGAGCAAGTGGCCTGTATTAAAAGATAAATATCCGGAAGCTAAGCTTCACCTTATTGGTCAATTACAGACCAATAAGGTTAAAGAGGCTGCGAAACTTTTTGATGTTATAGAGACCGTTGATCGACCAAAACTTGCGGAAGAATTGGCCAGATTTAGAGATCGAAATGGATTTTGCCCGGCTTTGCTGGTCCAGGTAAATACGGGATGTGAGCCGCAGAAGGGAGGTACAGATCCAGCGGAGGCTGATAAGTTCATTCAATTTTGTGTGTCTAAGTTAGCCCTGCCGGTTAAGGGGTTAATGTGCATTCCACCTGTGGATGCGGAGCCGTCCCTTCATTTTGGTTTGGTCAGGGCCATAGCGCTACGGCATGAGTTAGCCTCACTTAGTATGGGTATGAGTAAGGACTTTGAAGTTGCACTTGCTTTTGGGGCGACGAGTGTACGTGTGGGAAGTGCTATATTTGGCCCTAGGGAAGAGCTGAGTAAGGATGACACTTAGACGTGGTCACTTGTCGGTTGCATAACTACTTTTCGGTTTCTCTGTTGGGAGTATATTTAGAGGTTGCTAGCGTGGTGGGTCGGCAAGGTAATTGTCCGGTCAGAGAATTGCAAAATGGTAGAAGGCATGTAGTATTTCNTCCCGGAACCTTCAGAAAACAGTTTTATGGGTAGCGAGACGCACGCCGAGTGCACTTGGAAAGGTGTGGTAGGTTATTATGATGTCGTCGTTGTCAAGGCAGAGAATCTGAGTGGAGCATGGTACTATCTCAAAAACCAAGGCCTAAGCCAGCGATGTTGGGGGTTGGTCAGCCTTCGCGAATAGCACAGAGATTCGAAATGAGCACCAAAGTGGGTGATATATGTCTGCGATACATGCTTTGAGATGAGGGTTTTGCGGAAAAACTGAAAATGGATCGGTTGCTTTTAGTGGGACATGATATCTCCTTTTCTGCCAGCGTTGCTGAGGCTATAGGGCGATACAGGGAATGTGAGGTCGTTGAATNGAGCTCTTTGGATGCGGCGGCGCGCTGCCTGTCTGAGGCACAATTCTCACTGGCTCTGCTTGATCTTCCCACTTCCGATCTTTGCAGTTCTGCCTGTGCTAATTTTGGGTTTCTATTGGGAGAAAACATTCCCGTGGTGGTGTTGATTGACCCCGCTGTCAGCCCGGTTTTAACTATTCAGGTGGGTTTTCTTCCCAACGAATATCTCGTTAAGCCGTTTCGCCTTGGCACCCTGTTAGACCGGGTNAATGCCTTGCTGGCTCATGACCCTGCGACTAGCCACGTATCGTACGAGATAGATGCGGTAATCTTTACTCCTCTCAAAAGTACGTTGAGTAATAGGTCCACAGGGGCGTCTATCAGGCTGACCGAGAAGGAAAGAGTTATACTGGAAATGCTGTATCAAGCAGGTAAACGGCCTGTGCCCAGGGAAACTTTATTAAAGCAAGGATGGGGCTATCGAGCTTCTATTCCGACACATACCCTAGAAACCCATATTTATAGGCTGCGAAAAAAACTGCAGGAGGCAAATGGATCTGGTGATATTTTGGTTAAAACCGCTCAAGGCTATCGACTAAAACTAGATTAGGTCGTTCACTAATATCTTAATCGTATACCCCGTAACGATAGTCCTTTCGAAGTTTATCGAATTCAGTAAATCGGAAAAGCTTTTTGTGAAGGCTGAGCCCGTACGAGTAGTTATGAAGAGCGACCTTCGTTTGGTGCCCATTCGGGTCTGTGACGATCCAGCCGGATAACTCCATAGGGTTTTCTGTGAACGATAAAGTAACCGATCCTGCCTTAAAGTCGTCTTCATCAACGAGAGTGATGTGGAGCAAATCGGAGTCCCGACCAACGGCATTTACTATCATGTCTTCTGTTAAATCCACATCTTTTTTCAGCAGAAAACGAAAGGGACCTGACTCATAGGAATATTTTGATATTTGATCTATGTCGCGATCTACGAAAATTAAATAAGTTCCATCGGCCACGAGTAACAGGTTGTTCGGGGATGCGTATTCTACGCGAAGATGCCTGGGACGTTGAACCCAAATCCAGCCCTCAGAATAATGTCCATCGGGTGACACTTGGATGAACTGGGCCTGGTATGTGTCTAGTTCATTTAAGAAATTCTCGACAGAGTCTATGTCGGCCTGTTCTCCTTCTGACCACTCAAGTGCGTAAGTGTTTGAAGGGATATTAAGGGTAAGAGCACAAAATAGAGCGAAGACAATAAAGCTGGTCATGTGCATCCCTTTGGATNTAGAGTGTTGCTGTCAACAATTTGGGCATGGCTGTAGTTAAATTCTGAGAAACATTAGACATCGGATGAGGGAACTAGGATATCCCTTTTTCCAACGTGGTTTGCGGAGCTTACTACTCCTTCCGACTCCATTCGTTCTATAAGGCGTGCAGCCCTATTGTAGCCGATTTGTAAATGCCGCTGAATAAAGCTTGTCGACGCTTTCCTTTGAGATAGTACAAGCTGCAGGGCTTTATCATACAAATCGTCTCGCATGATATTTTCACCAGGTCCCGCCTCAGTGTCCTCTGCAGGATCCTCTGTGACCTCAGCAAGGTATTCGGGGGCGCCTTGTTCACGCAGGAAATTGGCCACAAGCTCTACCTCGTCTTCACTGACAAAAGGCCCGTGCACTCGTTTCAGTTGGGCCCCGCCCGCCATATACAACATATCACCCATACCTAACAATTGTTCTGCTCCTTGTTCTCCCAGAATGGTGCGGCTATCGATCTTGGAGGTAACTTGGAAACTAATCCTTGTCGGTAGATTTGCTTTAATGGTCCCCGTTATAACGTCAACTGACGGGCGTTGTGTTGCTATAATGAGGTGAATACCAGCGGCACGGGCTTTCTGTGCCAAAGACTGTACAGCGATTTCTATCTCTTTCCCCGCCACTAACATAAGATCGGCCATTTCGTCGACCACCACTACCAATAGTGGCAATGGCTCCATGTCTAGCAATTGTTCCTCGTAGACTGGAACACCAGTCTCGTGGTCAAAGCCTGTCTGCACTGTTCGGGTTAACTGTTGGCCTTTTAGATCTGCGTCTTTTACCCGTTTGTTGTAGCCCGCGATGTTTCGGACGTTTAAATTTGACATTAGGCGATATCGTTCATTCATTTCCTTCACCGCCCATTTGAGTGCTACAACAGCTTTCTTTGGTTCTGTAACAACTGGATGAAGAAGATGAGGTATTCCATCATAGACCGATAACTCCAGCATTTTTGGGTCAATCATTATCAACCGACAAGACTCAGGCGGCAGACGATACACCAGGGACAGTATCATACTATTTATAGCGACAGACTTACCGGACCCAGTGGTGCCGGCGACCAACACGTGCGGCATCCTTGTTAGGTCCTCGATGATTGGTGTTCCTCCAATATCTTTACCTAGGGCCAATGGTAATTGGTGGGCAGCATTCTCAAAATCAGCGCTTCCGAGAAGTTCCCTGAGGTAGACAGTTTGTCGATTGGGGTTAGGGAGCTCAATCCCGATGGCATTCTCTCCAGGTATTACTGCCACACGGGCGGATATCCTGCTCATCGACCTTGCTATATCATCGGATAGGGCAATTACGCGTGCCGCCCGGGTTCCTTCCACGGGCACAAATTCATGCCTCGTGACAACCGGGCCTATGCGACTAGCCGCTATCGAGCCGCCTACTTTGTACTGTTCTAGCGCGTCAAGAAGAGCCTGCCTTTCCTTGTGTTCGGATCCTCTATCTACACTGTTGCTTTTGGCCATTTTTGGGGCTGCTAATAGGCTTAAAGGGGGCAGTTCAGCACGTTTTTTGTCCAGCCTTAAACTGCCCTGCCGCTCCTTAGTCTCCCGGGTTCCGGGTCTAACGCGATCCGGCTCCTTCACTCTTGAGGAGCTCACTGAAGAGGTTCGGAGTCTGGGTTCCACCCTGGCCTTAGACTTTTTGCGGTGTCGTTTTTTAGCGGCAGATCTCATGCGTTTCTTGTGGACGCTTTGCGCAGTTAACGGTCCCACTAAGTTGGTTATACCCCACCAGGCGCTAAGAGCTAGCCATTGGATTGATCGCCACACCATAGTAAGCAGGGCCCTCCAGTCATTCCATGGGACTCCCAAAGTAAGCGGGAGTGTGCCTAATGTAATTGCTCCGAATACAAGGGGCAAAATCCAAAATGGAATACTCAGACTGTTGGCTACCAAAAGCTGATGGGCGCCTAAATAATAGCCAACATAGCCAGCCGGGCTTATGTTGCCAGCTGGGTTTAGGGGAAGGGCGTAGGGGATAAAAGCGAGGGCAGCGGCAGCTGTTAGCATAAGTAAGGGAGCTGCCATTATTCTAAGCCATGCTAGGTCAAGAGTATGGCGGCGTATTAAACGCCATCCCCAGCCACACAAAGCGAGCACAGGGATAATGGACACGGCGCCAAATGAGTCGATCATTATTTCTGATATATATGATCCGCCTAGACCCAACCAATTTGTTGGGGCAGTCCCTGTGGCGGTGTTATAGGACGGGTCCGCTGAATTATAGGATATTAGGGCAGCCATAAGGGAGGCTGCGCCAATTACAAGAATTAAGCCTAGCAACTCACAAGCCCTGCGGCGTGCGAACTCCGCCGTGCCAGAGGGTAAAAGGGAGGGATAACGATGCCCTGACGATGCCATACTATTACTTTACAGCAAAGCTGCTATTCGGCGAAGGCCTTCTGCAGTTTTCTTTCGAGAATGAACCAATGCCACCCGTATGTAGCCAGCGCCTGGGGCATCGCCGTTTTCCGTGCTGAGAAACTTCCCGGGCATTACCTTTACGCCAGCTTCCTTCCAGAGGGTCTGAGTTACCGCTTCTCCATCACCGACTTTGAGCCAAAGATAAAACCCTCCCTCTGGTTTGTAAAAGCATGGATGTTCGCCCAACAATATTTCAGCGTCGTCGAATTTTTCCCGGTAAAGTCTGCGATTGACTTCAACATGGGATTCATCTTTCCAGAGGGCGGCGGCGACTGCCAACACGGGACCGGGGCTTGCATTACCGGTATATTGACGTAGCCGCCCAAATGATTTGATGAGTTGATGGTCTCCAGCTACGAATCCCGAGCGGAGGCCAGGNACATTGGATCTCTTAGATAGGGAGTGAAAGGTTAAAACATTTTTGGTTAAGCCACCTAGCCGATCGCAGGCTGTCAATACTCCTGGCAATGGCTTTCNAAAATATATCTCAGAATAACATTCATCCACTACCAGAACGAAATCGTGTTTTCTTGCCATTTCAATATATTGGCTAAATTGTTCTGGAGTCGCAGCAGCGCCTTGTGGATTTGACGGGCTGCAAACATAGGCTAGTGTTGTCCTTTGAAGTGTCTCTTGGGACAGGCCCGACAGGTCGGGCAAAAAGCCAGTATCCTCTGAGGTTGGCAGATATACAGGCTCAGCTCCTGCCATGACGGCTGCTCCTGAATATATCTGGTAAAATGGATCGGGCATCAATATTGCCCGCCTGGGCCTGTTCAACCCTTGGGGAGTAGCCATAAGAGCGACCGAAAATAGTGCTTCCCTTGTGCCAGCAACGGGTAAAACATTCTTATCAGGATCAATTTGGATGGAGGTGAGGCCGTATCTTCTGTGTAGCCAATCTGAAATAGATACCCGGAGCTCCCGGGTGCCCAGTGTGGGGGGGTACTTGCCCCATAATCCGGAGTTTTCTGCCAAGANGCGATCCACAAATGCCGGATACGGATGTTGGGGCTCCCCGATCGACATTATAATCTCCTCCTCCCTAGCGGGTGGATTTAAGTCCGCCAGTAAAGCACTCAGTCTCCGAAAGGGATAATCCCGTAATAAGTCAAGCCGTTCATTAACCATAGTTGTATGCACCAGGATGCTAGGAAGAAACCTCTTTTATTCCGACATTAAACTACCAGTTTATACTATCAAGCGACGTTCCAACGAAAAGTGGCGGCCCGAGGGGGCCGCCACGATTGTTCCACATATTAAAAATACCTAAGAAGCTAGAGTTCGTACCCTCTTTCGCCATGGGTTACGATGTCTAAACCATCCGTCTCTTCTTCTTGGCTTGCCCGGAGGCCAACAGTAGCCTGGAGGATTTTAGCTATGATGAGTGTCGCCAAGCCCGACCAGACCAAGGTTGCAATAACGCCTGTAAGTTGGACGCCAAATTGGCTACCCATGCTCTTGTCCGAGAGGCCCAAACCCCCTAATGCAACGGTACCGAATATTGCGGTGAGAAGGGTTCCCATGGCCCCGCCAACGCCATGAACTGCAAATACATCCAACGAATCATCAATCTTTAGTGCATTCTTCACTATGCCGCACATATAGTAGCAGACGATTCCGGCGGCAATGCCAATGAAGAGAGCCCCCATGGGTCCAACGAAACCCGACGCTGGGGTTATGGTGGCTAAACCAGCTATGGNGCCAGTTGCTATTCCAACGAGAGTAGGCTTTCCATGTTTGAGCCACTCAATCAACATCCACGTGAGTGCTGCAGTCGCCGCAGAAATATGTGTTACGGTCATGGCCATTCCGGCAGCTTCGCCTGCAGCCAACGCGCTACCCGCGTTGAAGCCATACCAGCCGACCCATAGCATTGCGGCCCCAATCATAACTAGTACAGGGCTNTGAGGGCGTTTGATGNCTCCNGGGAAACCGGCGCGTGGACCGAGGACAGCTGCCAACACGAGAGCCGAGATACCGCACGTCATATGGACCACTAGACCTCCCGCAAAGTCCTGGACACCCATATTTCCAAGCCAACCACCTCCCCAGACCCAGTGGGCTACTGGAGCATAAACAACTATTGACCAGAGTAAGCTAAAAAGAAGCACTGCGCTGAATTTAATTCGCTCGACAAAGGCGCCGACTATTAGNGCGGGAGTAATAATTGCGAATGTCATTTGAAACATAAAGAATACAGTTTCCGGTATATCTCCTGACATTGACATTAGGCCGACGCCGGCTAAAAAGGCTTTGCCAAGTCCCCCTACATAATCGTTTCCGTTACTGAAGGCTAAACTGTATGTGCAAACAAACCACAACACAGAGGCAAGGCAGCAGATAGCAAAACAATGCATCAAAACAGATACGACGTTTTGAGCACGCACCAGCCCTGCATAAAAGAGCGCCAGTCCAGGCATTGTCATAAATAGGACCAAGGCCGTACAGGTCAGAATCCATGCGGTGTTTGCGCCCGATAAGGCATCTTGTGCAAGGGCCGGTCCTGCAATGAGAGACAGTCCCATTGTTAACGTGGGACCATATACGTAATTCATTAGTCTCATGGTTTTTTTACCCTCTATCTTTGTACCACTCAATAATTTGTGCTGATTGCACCAGAACGGCTTGAAACCCAAAGCCAACTTTCCGAGCATAAGACTATGGCATTTATGCTCAAATTTCTACCATTAATCTCTGGGCCGTTTGTACAACCGCACAAATATTAGTCAAGAGCCTTTGTGTTGGTTGATTCCTGGGCAGAGCCCAAGGCATTTTCGACCGTTGCGGCTATTCGCAGTAGCCTGTTGTCATGTCCGGCTGGTGCCATCACCATAAGGCCACATGGGATTTCTGCCGGTATTGGAAGGGTTACGGCGCAGCACGGGAGTATGTTGCCGAGTGTTGTGTTGCGGAGCGCTAACATGTTTGCGATACGATAGGCTTCTGGATCTCGATCGACGCTCTCAAGCGTTGGTGGAAGTATTGGTACCGTTGGCATTACCATCGCATCGAAACCTGCAAGCTTCGCATAGAGAGCTGGTGCCTGTTTCCGGACCTCGGCCCGAACTATTTCCACATCAGGCGCTGACATCTCTCGACCTTGGTGAAAACGTGCTAAGACATTTGGATCTATGGCCGCGCCTTTGGTGTCTACCAAATGGCGCCAAGTTGTGTAGGCCTCTGCCGTAGCAATACCACCTTTTTTTATTATTGCGTCGGTAATTTCATCGAACGCCTGCACGGTGTCGTGCACCACCGCGGCTCCTAAGTTGTCGAGGGCGTCGAGGGCTTTGCGAGTGTTTGACTCGACTGTCGGATCAGCCTGATCCCAAACTACATTAGTTGGGCATAGAAGGCGGAGCCGATTAACCGGGTTACGGCCTTCTAAGTCCACGGGAATACGGGCCCCCAAGATTCCAAATATTTCGGCGGCATCAGCTACACTCTTAGTTAGCGGTCCAACGGTGTCTAGGGTTGGAGATAGTGGCAGGACCCCATCGAGTGGGAGTGCACCATATGAAGTTTTGAGACCCACGAGACAATTCCATGCTGCTGGCACTCGCACTGATCCACCAGTGTCGGATCCTATTGCCGCAGCGGCCAGCCCGCTGGCAACTGAGACCGCTGCTCCACAAGAGGAACCTCCGGGAGCGCGAGGTGCATCCTTCATAACAGCATTCGGCGGGGTGCCGGTATGAGGATTGCTGCCAATTCCACCCAGCGCGAATTGGACGGTATTGGTTTTACCTAGGCAGACTAGGCCAGCCATTGTAGCTCGCTTAAGCACTAGGGCATCTGTCGTGGGTGTTCGCCCTACCAGCAAAGGAGAGCCCCCTTCGGTGGGAATATTGGCAGTATCGTATAGGTCTTTCCAAGATATTGGTACACCATCGAGTCGGCTCCGGGTCATTCCTGCCTTAGCCCGTTGTCTTGCAGCCTCAGCTTCTTGAAAAGCCCGGGCTCTCGTGTGGCGTACATAAATTGAGCCGGTTCTATCATGATGTTTCATGCGCTCAAGAAAATATTCGGTCAATTCCACAGGGTTGATGAAGTTTTCTGCTATTTTTTGTCCTAGCTCAAGTGCTGTCATCGTGTCCCAGTTATGTTGCATTGTCAGCATTTCCTTCAGGTGCGTGGAGCAAATGTAAAACGGCTAGTGCGAGGACCTTGGAATAGTTTAATATTTCCCATACTCTCCTGTTGAGAAGTGAGTGGTGTATTATACGGATCGGTAGAGTGGTGTAACGAATTGAGCCCGATTGATGATAGTCTAATCGCAGACATTTTGGTAGTTGGCGGTGGGTTAGTTGGGCTTACCTTAGCCATTTCCGCTGCCCAGTCGGGTTTCCGTGTGGTGGTGATTGATCGAGACACACCAGAAAATTCGACAGGTGCAGAATTCGATGGTCGCGTTTCGTCGGTCGCAGCAGGATCGGCCAACTTGTTTAAGGCGCTAGGGTTGTGGGGGATGGTCTCATCCGAAGCCCAGCCCATTTACCAAATCCGGGTTTCTGACGGGGAGGCGCCGAGGTTTCTGCACTATGATAGTGATGACCTTGGCGGAGAGCCAATGGGCTATATTGTGGAGAACCGAATTCTGCGCTGTGCCCTCTATCTAGCGGCCAAGCGTGAAGAGAGAATAACGCTGAAAAACGGAACCTTCCTAGAAAAACTAGAGACGGATGCTTTTCGAGTTTCAGCACTTTTCTCTGATGGGACTTTCGTGCGGGCCCCGTTGGTCATCGCAGCTGATGGTCGGGTGTCTTCCGTAAGGGCTTGTGTTGGCATTGGCACGACGTACAAAGATTATGGGCAGATGGGAATAGTTTGCACGGTGACGCATGAACTTGACCATGAAGGAATCGCCCACGAGCGTTTTCTGCGTGGAGGCCCCTTCGCAATATTGCCTATGAGAGGAAAGAGGTCGTCTCTGGTCTGGACCGAAAGAACAGAACTCGCACGGGAATTGCTTAAAGTGAAGGCGGAGATTTTCCTAGATGAGTTGAGGTGGCGTTTGGGCGATTTTCTCGGAGATTTAGGCCTGGCTGGAAGGGTCTGGTCTTATCCTCTTAGCCTTACCATGGCCAAAGACCTAGTGGCCCAACGAACCGCCTTGGTTGGTGATGCTGCTCACGCAATCCACCCCATTGCCGGTCAGGGTTTGAATTTAGGGCTACGGGATGCGGCGGTGTTAGTGGAGGTGATAGCTGATGCTCGACGCCTTGGTCTCGATATCGGAGACCAGGGGACCCTGAGCCGGTATAGCCGTTGGAGGAGGTTCGATGCATTGACTATGGCTGCGGTTACGGATGGCTTGAATAGGCTATTTGCTCACGACAGTGAGGTCTTTCGGGTTATGCGAAATGTTGGGCTAACTGCGGTGAATAGCAATAGGCCACTAAAGGCCCTTTTTCGAAAACACGCGATGGGCCTTTTGGGTAAGCTTCCAAAACTTTTAGAGGGGGAGCCTTCGTGAGGGTCCTATGGGTCCCTGCTAAGACCCGTATCCGTTAGACATTTTAAATACTTAGCCCAGATATCTCCGGCGTTTTCTCCAAGAAATTTGAGGTACTCCCACGAATATATTCCAGAATCGTGAAAATCGTCGAAGCGTATACGGATTGCATAGTTGCCCACGTTTTCGACTCCCAGAAAACCGACGTGGCGTCTTTGGGAAACGAGTTTTTTTTCTTTCGCACTGTGACCCTGAACTTCTGCGGAAGGGCTCTCGACCCTTAAGAGCTCCGCCGGAAGCGTATAAGATTTTCCATCATTAAAATCTATTTCTAATATTTTTTCCTTTGTTTTAACCCGAATTCCAGTCGGTATAGGTGGAGATAAGTTCACTCTCTCGTTCCTGGTTCAAGTGGGCGAGCTTCTTCGGCAAGCATGATAGGTATGCCCTCACGGATCGGAAATGCCAGCCCAGCTTTCTTACTTATGAGTTCCTGAGCTTGTTCGTCGTATTGCAATGGGCCATGGGTTACCGGACACACAAGCACTTCGAGTAGTTTGGAATTCAATTTCGGACCTGTTTGCTGAGTTCTAGGTGGTTTGGGATTCTGTTCCATCAGAAGTGTTTCTCCCTGTTAAAAATTGTGTGCCCATCTTGTTTGCGTGGCGCTCTAACGATTTAATGCTGAGCGGTCGAAGACGTTGCATTACTGTCGGTAGCCATAGTTAATAAAGACGTTATGAGACTGGTCAACTCTCCTAGGTTCTGGGTTTCAAGCAAAGCTTGTTTTTCTTCCACTGTAAAAGGGCATTGCATGGCTAGGGAGGTTAATAGTGAGGAGCTGGGTGTCTTTGTTATTTCTTCCCATTTTGCCGGAATATTTTTTGATTCTAAATATTGCCGCAACACTCTTTCCAAATTGTTGCGATCAATTTCGCCTTCGGAGGCAGGTTGAAGGTCAGCCCGAAATGGTTCCCAGTCAATTTGAAATGTGCGATAATCGTTCTGCGGCGGCAGTTCTTCTGTAGTCTTAAATCTTATTAATCCGCTTAGTGTTATTAGCAAACGATTGTCTTCAGTTTCGGAAAACGACACGACTTTCCCAGCGCAACCGACCTCGTATAGATGGTCGCCTTTTTCGGTGCCTTTACGTTTTGGCTGTATCATGCCAATGAGCCAATTTGTTTTGAGGGCATCTCGCACCATGCTGAGGTATCGAGCCTCAAAAATGTTAAGGGGTAACTTACCGGAGGGTAAAAGAATTGCACCCGGTAAGGGAAAAACGGGAAGTGTTTCGGGCAGATGCTCAATTTGATATGGTTGCATCTCTTTAAGAGAACAGAAGGGATGAAAGTTGACTGCGGGCCTCCATGGTTAACGGGTCGGTGGGGCCCATTGCCTCAAAATATTTTAGTAGCTGTTTACGGGCGGCGTCTTCATTCCAACTCTGATTTTGGCGAATAATCTCAAGCAACTCATCCACGGATTTGGCTCGTTCGCCTATAGCCCACAAAGCGCAAGCTAGATCATATCTTGCCTGGTGATCGGAAGGTGAAGCCTCAAGTTTCATCTTTAAGGGCTCCAGGTCCGCATCGGTGTTGGTTAATTCGGAGGCTTCCTCGGCCAACTCCAGAGCGGCAATCGCCCCAGAAATTTCTGCTTGCTGGTGAAGCGCTGGATCTAGCGAGTTTAGCAAGTCGCGTCCCTCAGATAACTGTCCCATGCTAACATGGCAGCGAAGAGCGCCGGCAATGGCAGCAGTATTGGCTGGGTCATGTGCAATGACTTGTTCGAAGATAGTTTGCGCTTGGGCGTGGTTATTTTGAGAAACAAGGGACTCGGCCTCCTCCAGAGCAAGGTCTATAGGTGACGGCCCCGAATCTCCAGCCAATCGGTCAATGAAGGCTTTAATTTGACTTTCGGGTTGGGCTCCCACGAAACCATCCACCGGCCTGCCATCCTTAAAGGCAAAGACCGCTGGTATCGACTGCACTTGCAACTGCGCTGCTATTTCTTGGTTTTCATCCACGTTGATTTTAACCAGTTTTACCTGGCCGTTTTTTCCTGTCACCGCCTTTTCTATTTGAGGACCAAGTTGTTTGCAGGGTTCGCACCAAGGTGCCCAGAAGTCCACCACCACAGGTGTTTCGCGGGATGCCTCGATCACATCAGAAATAAAATTCGCTGCGTCGCTGTCCTTTACAACGTCGTCAGGTACAGCCTGACCACCTATAATGGGTTCCATTTCAATGTGCTCCGTGGTTCCTGACCATTATTTGATTCATAACCTGGCTCTTAAAGGCCCGTAAATAAATAGTTTGCTTCCGTAGTCCCAATTATATTTAGGCGCGATTTATCCTCAATTTGCGAAATAATACACCGATTTTGGGGTTATTCCATTGTTATTACTAGGCCTAATGCTTATGCCATGGGTAAAATGAAGAAAAGTCTCCGTGGACTTCGGCGTGCGGGTCTGATATGAGCGTGCCTGTGGTCTTCTCACCTGGTCGTGTTGGAAAGGTGTGGAGTTTTTATGCGGGCGTAGCTCAGGGGTAGAGCGCAACCTTGCCAAGGTTGAAGTCGTGAGTTCGAATCTCATCGCCCGCTCCACTATTACTTAGGCGGCGGATACGTCAAAGTCTGAAGCGCTGAATAATGCATGGAATGGGAGGTTTCGGCTGGCAAAGGCTTCTGTAGCACCCTCCTGTCTGTCAACCAGAGTAATGATAACGGAGACCTTACAACCTGCTGCCTCAAGCGCGTCCACGGCTTGCAAGGCTGAAGCGCCAGTGGTGGTAACATCTTCAATAATAGCAACCTTTGTTCCCGCCGGTTGGTTGGGCTCAATCAAAGATTTGGTGCCGTGACCTTTTGTTTGTTTTCTGACAAAAAACCCGGCAACAGGCAGGTCTGTCTGAAAGCTTCGGCATGTTACGGCGGCTGCAATAGGGACTGCACCCATTTCAAGGCCTCCTATGCTATCTACTCTGTATGGTTCCAGTAGCTCTAAGATAAGGTCGGATAAGAGCAGGGAGCCCTCCGGGTGAAAGGTTGTATTTTTCATATTAAAGTAATATTGGCTCGTCTCGCCGGAGGCCAGGGTGAAATTAGCGCCACATAATAGAGACTTTTCTCTTACTAGGTTTTTGAGTTTTTCCTTAATGTTCGTGCAGCTTGTCATGTGTTTCTCTCCATTGCCTCGGCGCTCTGCGCCTTCCTGTTTATAAAAGAAGTGCAGTATTAGTGTCGGAAATTACGCACGCCCGTAAATACCATTGCGAGATTGTGATCGTTTGCGGTTTGTATAACTTCCTCATCACGTATGGACCCGCCTGGTTGAATAATAGCCTTTGCACCCGCCTTAACCAGCGCCAAGATTCCATCCGCGAAGGGAAAAAAAGCATCAGATGCGGCCACAGAGTTGGCAGTAGGGATGAGGGTCGCATTTTCCTCTTCACTGTTTTCGGATGCTTTCCACGCAGCTATTCGGGCGGAGTCCACCCTGCTCATTTGTCCTGCTCCTATGCCTATTGTCATTCCGTCTTTTGCATATACTATGGCGTTCGACTTAACGTGTTTACATACACGAAAAGCAAACAGAAGATCATCCAATTGCTTATCCGTGGGCCTTTTCTTCGTTACGACTTTAAGGTCGGATGCGGTAACCTGCGAGTTGTCACTTTCTTGGACCAGCAAACCACCAGTTATTGATTTTATGTTTAAGATCTTTTCATGAGATGCGGGCATCGTTTCCGTCAAAAGAAGCCGGAGGTTCTTTTTTGTTGAAAATACAACTTTTGCTTCTTCAGTCGCGTTGGGAGCAATAATCACTTCCGAAAATTTCTTGACAACTTCGGAAGCTACGTTTTTATCTATCGGGCAATTGAAGGCGACAATCCCGCCAAATGCGCTGGTTGGATCGCATTTAAGCGCGTTTTTATAGGCCTCTACAGCGTTCGCCCCTAGTGCAACACCGCATGGGTTTGCGTGTTTGATAATGGCTGCCGCGGGGCTATCAAATTCCCCAATTAACTCAAATGCGGCATCGGTATCATTAAGATTATTATAACTGAGTTCCTTGCCCTGAATTTGTTTGGCGTTTCCCACACCTGTACGACCATGGTCTAAAGGGAAAAAAGCGGCCTTTTGGTGCGGGTTTTCCCCATAACGCAAAGGTATGAGGGTGTTGGCTGAGAGCAAAAGCCTGGAGGGAATTGTATCTCCGAGGTCTTCGCTAAACCAGTTGGCAATCGCGACGTCGTAACTAGCGGTTCTTGCAAATGCAAGGCGGGCAAGTTTCTTGCGGAGCTTAAGCGATGTTGCACCCTGATTTTCTTTAATCTCTTTAGCCACCATTTCATAGTCATTTACGTTGGTAACTATGACAACCCTCTCATGGTTTTTCGCCGCTGACCGGATCATAGCGGGTCCGCCAATATCTATTTTTTCAATACAATCTGGCCGACTGTTCCCCTTTTTAACGGTTTCTTGGAATGGGTATAAGTTAATTACAACCAGGTCTATTGGTTTTATTCCATGGCGGCTCATATCTTCAGCATCGTTTTGATTGTTATGACGCGCGAGAATACCCCCGTGTATTTTGGGGTGAAGTGTTTTAACCCGCCCCCCCATCATCTCTGGCAGGTCCGTCAAACTAGCTACCTCCGTGACGGGAATGCCTGCATTTTGCAGAGTTAGTGCCGTGCCGCCGGTGGATAATATTTCTACGCCGTAATCGTTTAGGTCTTGGCCAAAAGAAACAAGGTTAGTTTTGTCAGATACGGAAATTAGGGCCCGCCGGAGTTTTAGGGTTTTTGGATTAGTCATGCAGGTATCCTCGTAATTGGAGTTGTCTAAAAAATGTGGTGGCCGACCAGCCTTTGACAGTTCTAGTGCCCTGATAAAAAACGATTTTACTCGGGATCTCCAGTGGTTCTAGTCCGGCTAAATTCTGGCACTAATTGGTGTAGGAACTCAAGCGTTGGCCCCTCTTCCCTTGCACTGGCCAACGAGGAAAGTTTTGAAAGAGTTATTTGCAATGTATCTATAGCAGTCGGTTGAGTGACGGCAAGGCGGATTGCTTCGTGGTCGGTGGGAATCAAGGTTTCCCAGTCATGAAAGAGCTCCTCCGAGAGCTTTTCACCTCCTCTAAGGCCAATATATTTTATGGAGATATCTTCATCGGGCCTTAGTCCGGAAAGACGAATAATCTGTTTTGCTAGATCTTGGATACGGATTGGTTCCCCCATATCCAGTACATAGAGACTCCCCAAAGGTTCAGAGGCGGTGTTAGCTTTTTTGCCTGGGGAGAGCGCTAATACACAGGCTTGCAATACTAGTTCTACAGACTCGCTCACCGTCATAAAATACCGCTGGATATCCGGGTGCGTCACTGTAAGAGGCCCCCCGTTAGCAAGCTGTTCCTGGAATAGCGGCACTACGGAACCTGTTGAACCCAAAACATTGCCAAATCGGACTGTCATAAAACGGGTACCACTATTTGGGTTCAGCGTGTTCAGAGCCTGGCAGTAGTTCTCCGCAAGCCATTTGGTTGCCCCCATTACGCTGCTAGGCTTGACTGCCTTATCGGTGGAAATTTGAACCATAGCAGAAACATGGAATGCTTTGCAGACGTCGGCAACGTTCACGGTACCCTGTACATTAGTGAGGATAGCCTCACAAGGATTGGACTCAGCGAGAGGAACGTGCTTTAGGGCTGCGGCGTGAAAGACCAAATCAGGCCTTTCTGCCTCGAACAATTGGGACAAAAAGTTTTTGTCTCGGATATCGCCTAAAACAGCACATTTATCTAAAGATGGAGCCTGTTTGGCCAGCTCTTTTTCTATGCAATATAGGTTATATTCGCCGTGGTCTAAGAGAATGAGCCGATGAGGTTGTTTTGCGGCAACTTGGCGGGAGAGCTCGCTGCCTATCGATCCGCCGGCACCGGTGATCAACACTTTGCGACCGCGTACCAGAGATGTCATCGCCGCTCGATCGAGCCGGGATTGAGGTCTTCCAAGAAGATCTTCAATGGCAATGGGGCGGGATTCGGTTACATTAGAGCTTTCCATTTTGAAGTCAGTAAGACGGGGGAGCCTCGCAAGTGTCATGCCGTGACTATCAGCTAATTCCAATAAGCTACGAATTTGCACACCGGTTACCGGTGCCCCTGCAATAAGTATTCGCTGAGGTCTCACGCTCGCCTGGTTGAGGTCTTTCAGCACTCCTTCAAGGGTTGTCAAATCGCCAAGAATGGGTATGCCGTGGATGTACCTTCCTATAGCATCTCCGTTGGTTCCGATTAAACCAAGAATGCGGTATTGCTCCCCCGGTCTTTTTTGCTGGCGCAGAAAAGCATCAGCGATATCGTCCGTGCCAACTACTATGACGGGAATTCGGCTAAGGCCGCTGCTATCTAATAGTCCAACAACACCCCTGTCCTTAAAGATCCTATAGAAGAGCCGCGGACCTCCTAAAAGACCGATGAGTAGAAGCCACGTAATTACTAATACCGACCTAGGGATAGACTCCAACCTAGTAAGAACAAACATTGCCAACGCAAAAATCAATATTGCTAGTGACACAGCCTTAGTAATGGCCAAAAAATCGTCCAGGGATGCGTAGCGCCAAATTCCCCGATAGAGGTGCATTTTGACGAATACAATCCCAGAGATGGTCGTAAAAATGATCGTGCCCTCTAGCAGAAATCCCTGAGCCTGGAGCCAAAAATCCGAGCCCATCCTAAGATATAAAGAGGAAATGAAAGCGACCCCTGCCATAATTATATCATGGCCGGCGGCTACGTAAGGGCGGTCTAATCTTAAGCGAAAGTGAGTCATTGGAGAAACAACTAGGGTCCGACGGACTGAGATACTAGCCGAAAATAGCATAAAAGGGCTACTATCCCAAAAAAGGCCCCAATAAGACCCGGTAGGATTATAATGGTGCTTACCAACGCACAAGCAATCAGCCAAATGTTGGTTATTATGATTGCTCTAGTAGCTTGAGAATGGCTGAGTTGGCCAGCGACAGCCCTCTGATAGAAATGCTGCCTGTGGGCCTTCCAAACGGGCTCAAGTCTAATGGCCCGGTCAATTAGGGTCAGACTTGCGTCTACTAGGTAATAACTCGGTAAAATCAAAGCGGCGGCCCACTCTCCTTCCCGGGCTAGGCTGAAAAGTAGCCACCCGAGTAAGAAGCCTAAAGGTATACTGCCAACATCTCCCAGAAATAACTTTGCCGGATGCCAGTTCCAGGAAAGAAAACCCAAGGTTGAGGCGGCAACAATAATAGCGAGCGAGGAAATGTAACTTTCTGATCCAAGGAAGCCTAGCGTGAGGGCTATCCCCGCACATATTGAAATGGTTTCAACACCAGTTATGCCGTCGATGCCGTCCATAAAGTTGAAGACATTCATAAACCAAATCCAACCTATACCGACTACTATCATTCCCAGGGGATGAGCTAGAAAACCCAACAACATAAAATCTGTTGGGATTAGAAGCATACTTATTGTTACCACCACTGTTTGTGCAGATAAGCGGCTTATTACTGAAAGATTGCTGATATCATCAAACCAGCTGACTATAGCTATTAGTAGAGCCATTGAAGTTATCACACTAATTTGGCGCATATGATCTAACCCAAGTGCGCTGAGAGCCGCCCATCCAATTAATATCACGCTTACCAGGGCAATTCCTCCGCCCCTTGGTACCGAACCGCAATGACTTGATCGTGTGCCTGGGTTGTCCAGTATACGATGTCTTAACAGCAAGGAACGCGCGAACGCCGCGCATAACCATGTTGAGCCGGCGGCAATCCCGGCTGACACAGCTAGTATCATGATGTCTAGAGGCACAACGGGCCTAAGGCCGATGTGGCAACTTTTAGAAAGGGGCGGCACGGCATGAATCCCGACGTGGACTTTGGTCCTACTTCGAGCCCAACATTGGTTACTTTTGTTTTGTGGAAAATTAATTTTGCAAGGTACATACGCTATATGGCTTTCAATTTACGCCATGCGAATGTGATCATCCGCACTAGTAACCATCCGTCCCGAAAGCGAGAAATTTGGGTTACTCCATAGGTCCGAGCGGCATAACGAATCGGTATTTCTGCTATTTTTAGGTTGAGTTTTGCGGCGCCAAAGAGGAGGTCATAATCTCCGAACGGGTCAAATTCTCCAAAATAGGAACGATTTTCCGCTATTTTCTTATAATCCTCCCTCGAAAGTACCTTGGTGCCACAGAGGGTGTCGGTGAGCCTCTGATCTAGTAACCATGAAAATAAAATTGAAAAACCCCTATTTGCCACAAGATTAAGAAAACGCATCGCCTTTGGGTCAAGGGGATAGATGAGCCGACTTCCATTTATAAATTCCCCCTTACCTTGGATGTAGGCATTATAGAATTTGGGTAAGGCCTCGGGCACTACAGTGAGATCGGCATCCAATATCATGAGGAGGTCGTTTTTAGCTTCGGCAAAACCTTTACGAACGGCATCACCTTTTCCAATGCCCTCTTGTACATAACTCCGTATATCCCAATCTGGATATGTGCGGATAACCCTATCAATTTGCTGAAGGGTATTATCGTCAGAGTGACCCTCAACAAATATCACTTCCATAGTTTGACAAAATCGGGGCATGCGAGATATCGCGTTTTCAATATTACCCTCTTCATTACGGCAGGGGATAATTATGGAAACAGACGGGTTGGCAAGTGGTTTACGAACCTCAGGTCGAGCAACGATATAGTGGCGAAGGCATAGACTTCTTATAGCGGGCCACCAAGAAAAAACTTTATTGATCACTCGGCCCAACCCAAAAAGGTGTTTCGGAACTAGCTGTCGGTAATTCCGTTTTACCACTTCAAAATCAGCAAGTTCCAGCAGGTGAGCAATGTCTCGTGAGGAAAGCCAATTCGATGGTACCTGACGCTGCTTAAATCCAAAACGTTCAGCTAGTTTTAGCGCCGGGCTCCAAAGGAGAGAGTAATAAGATACTATTATCCGAGTGTGTGGCTTACATAGTGTCTTGAGAGAGGCAAGCGTGTCAGAGATATCTTCTAACATTCCAATAGTGTCAGAGAGAATGATTATGTCAAAGGTGCCTCCTAGTTTTTTGAACGTGTCAGGGTTTTCTATATCGCCTACATAAAACCTGTATTGTGGAAGATTATCTGTGGCTATTTGAATAGATTTCTCGCTCAGGTCGACCCCCACACCGCTTCTTGGAGAGAGTGCTTCTAACAGATCCCCAACGCCGCACCCTAAATCCAGTATCCGAGCATTGGATGGTGTTAAAAAACGCATAAATCTATAGTGATCATCGTAGTAAAATTGGTTGCGTGCAATCCACGTCGTTCTCTGGTCAGCTACCTGGTCAGCTAGTGCCTTTATAGTTTGCTTCCGCAGTGATAATGGCGCGTTTGTAGGTGTAGTTTCTAGGCTATTTTTCATCAATTTGGGCTGATTGGGATAAAAAGGATAGTTCATTAGCAAAGGGGTTGGGACCCATCGTATTGGAGTGTCGGAGGATGTAAAGCGGGATCAGCCTCCATCGGCGAGAAAATTGGGATTTTCAAAGCCAGGTTTTCCGTAGCGTAAGCGCTCACCGGTAATAGTCCTTATGCGCCCGCCCGCCGCCGCTAGGATCGCGTGACCGGCTGCGATGTCCCACTCCATGGTCCTTCCAAAACGGGGATAAATGTCTGCACTGCCTTCCGCGACTTTGCAAAACTTCAAGGAGGAGCCAGCGGCTTGGAAATCCCTTATCTTTTGTTGAGAAAGCCATTCCTCGGTTGCCGCGTTGGAATGGGAGCGGCTGCCCACTGCGGTGGGACCGGCGGGAGGGATTGGCCTTGTGCTGATTTGGATAGGATTTTCCCCGCCAGATGCCCTAAACGCTCCAACGCCGTTTTCACCCCAATAAATGCAGTCTTGTGCCGGGAGATAAATGACGCCTAATTGCGGTTTTCGGTGGACGATTAGGGCAATATTAACGGTAAATTCATCACGCCCAGCTATGAACTCCTTAGTGCCGTCTAGGGGGTCGACAAGCCAGAACGGCTCACTTACGTTTTTAATGGCCTCCATGCTCTCAACGCTTTCCTCGGCAACAATTACAGCGCCCGGTTGTATGCGCTTTAGGGCTGTCACAATATGGTCGTTGGCTGCCTTGTCGGCTTTAGTGACAGGTGACATATCATGCTTCAGGTCGTACTCAACCACTCCGCTAATTGGGACAAAGGAATTTATAATTGCACCAGCTTCTGCGGCGATGGAGCATACTTGATGAATGAGTGTAGATCCTGTTGGTACGAGAGAACCCATCACGATTTTCCAATAGTTCTAGTGCATAGAGTAACGCTAAGGTCTACCATAACATGATCTATTTTAACGCCATGACCTCCACACGAGGGATTTTATTGGTAAAATGGAGTGTTTGCCATTATTAAACATTAACATGGGATTTATTTCCGGCCATTCATCTTTTACTCGAGACCACCACAACACGCTGCAGGGGGTATTGGTGTCATTATTTTTGACGCCAGCTGGATGGATGTTTAATGTCATAACAGAATTTTAAGAGCCTGGTAAGGGCTTAGGTACTTTAGGTAGAGAAAATGCGGATCGAAGCTATAGAATTTCAGCTTGGCTCAAGAGTGGAGGGTCTTTCCGACTTATCTGACGATAATCCCGAGTGGCAAATCGACCGCTTATTTGCCAAAACGGGCGTTGAGCGCCGACATCTTTTGGCATCTAACGAAACACCTTTGCAGTTAGCCGAAGGCGCGTGCAACCGCCTATTTCAGCGAACTGGAAAACGTAAGGTGGGTGGCTTGATTTATGTTACCCAGTCGCCTGAATCGACAATACCAACTACAGCGTGTCTTCTCCACGAGACTTTAGGGTTAGAGGAGGCATGTTTAGCCTTTGATCTTAACCAAGGTTGTTCTGGTTTTGTGTATGGTTTGTCAGTAGCTAGTGGGCTTATCAAAAGCCAAGCTATTGATAGTTGTTTGGTTGTCTGTGCGGAGGCCTATAGCAAGTATATTTCCCCTCACGACAGAACGTGCCGTCCCATATTTAGTGATGGCGCAAGCGCGGCTCTAGTGGTTAATGATGGTGAGGGTGATATTGGCCCGTTTGTATTCGCTACGGATGGTAGTGGTGCGCCTAACTTAACCCTTCTCCATAAATCCGATAATGACGGATTGGGACGCCAGGTTCTTCATATGAATGGGCCTAAAGTCTTAGATTTCACCATGGAAGCAGTTCCTAAGTATGTCCACGAACTGCTGAACAGATCATCTTTGTCGGTAGAGGAAGTTGATTTATTTATTTTTCATCAGGCGAGTAAGGTTGTATTAGATCGCATTGGATCCAAGTTAGCCTTGGACGAGGAAAAAATCTTTAGAAACTATAGGGAAGTAGGAAATACAGTTTCTGCTACTATACCCGTTGCAATGAAGGAGGCCCTGGGTGCCGACGTGCTCCGTTCGGGCATGACGGTGGTTCTGATGGGCTTTGGAGTTGGGTATTCTTTGGCAGGCTGCATTTTGCGCACGTGAACAGGGCTTCAGGAGAGCACGGCAACGTGGTTTAGGTATTGTGTGGAGCAGAACGATTTTCATTCTACTGACCTTACAGTTTGAAGCTCTTTGCTCCGCTTAAAAGCTGCATCATTCTAAGGTTGCTGAGATCGTAAAAACTTTGGACAAACCTCTTCTCCTCGGATGACAGCGTATATTTGCTCTTGGAACCCAGAAGGGGCACGAGCTGTTTGCCTAATTTTCTTAGGCTCGGAGTGTCCGGGGCCCATCTTGGTAAGTGTTTTAATATCTTGGCTGCCGTTTTTGAGCGTCCAGAGTTTTGTGGAGGGGCAGTAAAAGGCATTGGACTGAGGTCGAAAAATTCACAGAGTTCTCTGAGAAAGTCAGTTCTATTTTCTGAGAGTTGAGTGAAACTTAATACTTTAACATTTTCAGGGCCAAATTCATCAATGTAAGCTTGTATCGTGAGGTCATAGTGGCCGGCTCGTAATAACACTTTTCCTTTTGATGTGGAGCAAAAGTCTATGAAAGAGCGGTGTCCCGGTTGCAAGTGATCAAGGTAATAGCTGTATGCTGAACTTAACCATGTAACCTGATCTCTGACTACCATTAGAACCTTGCTGTTTGGAAAGCGGGTGCGCCACGCAGAGGCGATTTTTCTTGGAGCTATGTCGATAGCTTTACTCAAATCATTCCATGGAACACTTTCCCATTTGAGTTGAGGCCATAACTCGGGCTTCTTATATATTACAGATTCACAGAGACGCTCTTGCATGGAAATATACAACTTGGCTTGTCCGGCTTGCCTTCGTTCTTTCTCTGAGAAGGTTACTCGACTTGGCGAAAATAGGTGGCGAGCTGCAATTCGATCTATAAAAACTTGCGGATGGGTTTGAAAAAATTTCTGAAGGAATGTAGAGCCTGCCTTAGAATAGCCCATAAAAAGGACATCAGGCTGTTTCATGATTCATACCTAAATTCGTTGTGCTAGAAGGCGGCGGTATATCATGTTTTCTAATTGCAATCATAAACATAGCAGTCATACCCAGGGTCGCTAGCCACCATCCCTGCCAGATGCCAAAACAAAGGTGGGCAACCACCAGTGCGGAACTTAAGGTTCCTATAGTGGCGGCTGCATAAAGTCTGGTGTTTGCTCTTAGGTTACGAATGGTTAACAAGAATAAGGTGCCCCATAACAGTAAGCCAACTGCGCCTAACTCCAGCCAAATTTGTAGGGCCGCGTTATGAGTGTGCAGTGGTATAGCTGGCGCGGTAACAGCCACTCCCTCGGTAGTTGTGTTGACAAAGAGCTCTGTGTCACCACCTGGAAAGATGCGAGCTGTATCTAGGCCCCACCCGAGAAATGGGCGTTGCAACACGTGGTCCGCGGCAAACTGCCATATAACAAATCGGTGGATCTCGGCTGTATTGTCAGTGACGTTGGCTATTAGAAACTGGGTGGCCCAAGGAGAGAGCTGGGGAAAGAACGGGATCACTGCAATGGAGGCAACGAAAGACACACACACTAATGTGGTTGCCACGCGGAGTTTGAGCCAGGCGACAAAAAATCCACAAGCTCCAAGTGCTAAGGCAAGAGAGGGAGCCGTGGGGCCGAGTAGAAGGATTGCGACGAAGGTTATTCCTAGGAAGGCTGCAGCCACCAGTAACCCAAAACTCTTGGTTAGGCAAAAAACAGAGGGCCATACTAAAATAGCGAGGATACTGGCAGTCCTATTTAAGGCAGTTAGCTTATGGGCCGCCATCTCCTCCTGGTTAATCCAAATGGTGATAGCCGTAATTGCGCCCGTTCGGAGTAGCGTGACCAGTACACCTAAAAGCATACCAAATGCGAGAAACTTGCCAACGTTATGGCTGTCCTCAGGTTCAATATTCAATGCGGCACTAAGTAGCACAATAAGTACACAGCTAATTGCTAAGATGCGCAGTGCTGCCAGGAGGCTTTGTGTCTCATTTACTGACCAGAGAGCTGATGCGCAGCCCCATAGTGCTAAGCCTAACGCCGTCAATGCAAACGGGTGGGATGGGGTCGGCAAAAGGCGCGTTCTGTGTAGAAACCTGTGCAATAAGATTATTGTGGCAGCGGCTATTCCAGGGACCCCGATTAAGAGAGGCGCGAGAGCTGCTGTGATTGGGGTTATTATGGCAAGTCCACAAAGCACACCGCCCTCGGAGGGTGCCCAGCTTGGATATTTAACCTGCATGGCACGATGTCCCGTTACTGAGCATGGAGCCAAGCCTGAAACATTAGCACGGGCCACAGACGATGTTGGTGATTTCTGTTCTCTTTCAGGTGGTCTAGCCAAAGACGACGGACAGTACCAGCCTCGAAAAAACCACCCCGTTTTAGGTCATGTTCTGATAATAAATCCTCTGCCCAAGATCGGAGATCTCTTCTTAGCCAGTCTCCAATCGGGACACCGAACCCCATTTTTGGTCGTTCGAAGAGGTGCCTGGGAATATACTTAGCTAAAACTTGTTTTAATATTCTCTTCCCTGAGTTCTTATAAATCTTTGTCTCTATGGGCAAGCGCCAAGAAAATTCGAATACCCGATGGTCAAGGAAAGGTACGCGTGCCTCGAGGCCTACCGACATACTAGCCCTGTCTAGTTTTACCAGAATATCGTCCGGTAGGTATGTAACTGTATCCATTAACATCATTTGGTGTTGGAAGTTACTAATGGAAGACCAGTTGTGTCTTTCACTTAAAAGGGTGGCAGGTTCTGTGCTCTTGAGAAGCGCGTTATGGGGGTTCTGCCACTGGGAAATTAACTTCCAGTAGATGTCTTCTTTATCCTTAGCATTCATAATCCCGGCCAACTTATGAATTTTTTCACCATACTGTGCTTGACGTAGTGACTGAGGTATAAATGGGGAAACTCTCATAAAGAAGGTATCCCATCTCTGTGATGGGATCGAGCAAATAGCTTTTGAGATGTTTTGGCGTAGCCGTAGTGGTGTGTTTCCTATTATTTTTCCCATATTGCGCGACCAAACATAACGATTATAACCACCGAAAAGTTCGTCTCCGCCATCTCCCGATAGGGCGACCGTAACTTTTTCTCTCGCAAGATTTGATACTATATAGGTTGGAATTTGTGAAGAATCGGCAAAAGGCTCACTGTACATAGTAGGTAACTTTGGGATCACTGCTTGAGCTTCACTGGGCGTGACGTAGAGTTCCGTATGCTCGGTTCCCAGGTGTTGTGCAATGGATGCAGCAGCATCAGCCTCATTGTACGACGCCTCGGAGAAACCAATAGAGAAAGTTTTAACAGGGCGTGAGCTGCATTTCTGCATTAGGGCTACAATTGTTGAAGAATCTATGCCGCCCGATAGAAAAGCTCCAAGGGGTGCATCAGATAGCATGCAGTCGGCGACAGCCCCTTGCAACACCGCATCTAGTTGTTTCGAAAGTTCTGGATCGTTTGTTTTGAGGGGATTGCCAAGATTTTGTTCTGCACATTCCTTTGCAGACCAATAGAACTTCGGTTGAGGGACAGAGTGGCTGCGGAGTGTTTCGTAATCAACACTTAGGATAGCACCGGGGACTAACTTCCAGCAGTCTAAGTAAATTGTATGTGGTGCAGGCACGCTACTGTGTCGCAACAATAATGAAATAGCATCTCTGTTTATATTCGCGGGGAAATTTCTGAATTCCTTTATAGCGGCCAATTCCGAGCCGAACACGAGCGACTTTCCAGCCCAAGCATAATATATTGGCTTTTGGCCAAAGCGATCCCGAGCTAAATGAAGGCATCTATCTTTCCGGTCCCAGACAGCTAGAGCAAACATACCATTTAATGCCGTAAGGGTTTTGCGCAATCCCCAGTTGCTGATGGCTTCAACCAAAACCTCCGTATCCGACCGACTCTTGAATGTTATCCCCATCTGAGAGAGCGAGCCTTTTAGTGAGGGCGCATTGTATACCTCACCATTGTAGCTTAACACGAACCGGCCGTCCCTAGAAATCATTGGTTGATGGCCTCGATGTGAGAGGTCTACAACTGAAAGCCTTCGGTGACCTAGAGATATGCCGGCTCGCTGGTCCGACCATTCCCCAGAGTCGTCAGGACCGCGATGGGTTAGCGCTCTTACGGCGCTACGTAATTCTGCTATAGCATCAGAAGATGAGCCATGATCCATTAGTCTGAAACTGCCAGCTATTCCACACATATTCAGGCCTGCACCAAGTTTACCCTGGAGTGGTCAAGGAATTGTACAATCGAAAATAGGAGCTAACGCATACCTCCATGGAAAATTTTGATAACGCCCGCCTCTTTCCTGCTTGTTTCATAGAATTTCTCAGCTCGGCATTTTGGGCGAGATACTCACAGGCCTCGCCTAGTAGGCTAGGGCTTCTTGCGGGAACAACTAGCCCGGTTTCCTGGTCGGTGATCAACTCGGTGTTTCCGCCGACATCAGTCACTATCATAGGAATCCCCAAAGCCATTCCTTCCAGCACTGAATTAGACAAACCCTCTTCGTGAGAACTTGATATGCCAATATCTGATGCTTTCATCAAGTCGTAGATGTCCCTGCGTGAACTAAGCCAAATCACATTTTGACTTATTCCGAGGTGACTTGCGCTCTGTTCTAGGTTGTTGAGAATACCATCGTTTCGGCCGACACAAATTAATCGCCAAGGGTCTGGCAGTTTACCCTTAACATTTGCTAGTGCCTTGAGAAGATCCTTGTGCCCCTTATAGGGAATGAAATTGGCCACAGTAATAAATACAAGTGCCTGAGCTGGAATGTTGAGTTCTCGTCGCACTTCATCAGGTTTTAGTTTTTCAACAAATTCATTGGGGTCGATGCCATTGTATATTAGTTGTATCCGGGCTTTTGAGTTGGCGCTTTCCTTCTCTAAGTCTCGTATAATGGCCTTGCTGTTCCCGACCAGCACGTCCATAGTTTTATGTAAATAGCGTTCAATCCAAGCGCCTAAAGGGTGTTTTTTTTGATAAAAATTTAGGCTCCGTCGGCTCATTATCCGAAAGGGAATTCCAAGAAAGAAAGACCATACCCCCCCAAGGAGGTAGGCCTCGGGCAAAAAGAAATGGACAATATTGGGGCGTTCGCGGGCTAGGGTGAATCCTAGCCAAAAGACAATAAAGGTGCGTCTAATAAACCTTTGGCGCGCAATCCATTTGGTAGGTGGAGGAGACAGTACGGGCACATTTTTGCGTTCCATTTCATTAGCGAGAGCGCCCCGAGCCCGAAAAGCGATTATTGAAATCTCCAAGCCGTTACCTTGTAATTTAGGCATGACCCGAAGCAAATGATTTTCAGTGCCCCCAATGTCCAACGAACCAATAATCACAAATAACTTTGAGGTGTCCCCATTTTTCATCACTTACAATGCTTTCCGCCTAATTATTGTACGATAGGCCTCAAGGTATTGATTTACAATTGACCGCCACGCAAACACTAATGCCCGTTCTCTTGAAATGTTAATGTATTTCTCCCTGAGATCCTTGTGGGACAAGAGTTGGTTCATTGCTTCCGCTAGCCCTTCATGGTCCTTTACGGGCACCATTATTCCATACTTTCCTTGGCCTATCACGTCCCGGCAGCCGGGTCCATCTGTAGTGATTATCGGAAGGCTTGCCGCCATTGCCTCAATAATGGCTATTCCAAAGGATTCGACATGTGATGGAAAGACGAACGCATCTGCACTTTTGTACAGTCCAACTAATTTATTACTTGGTGCCTCAAAGGGACTTCCTTCGGCGTCTTGATCAGAAATTTCACCAAGCAGATGAACGTGTTCAGTCAGGCCTTGTTTTGCCACCTGGTTCTTGAGAGTTTCTGTGTGCTTACCCGCAATAGCCAAACGGAACGGCCGACTAGCCTTTTTCCTTAACAAAGCGGCAGCCGATATTAGGTCGCTAAACCCCTTTTTTGGATGGTGCCGCCCTACTGAGAGATAGAGAAAGGCATCGTTGTTTATTCCAAATTCTTTGCGAATAGAAACAGTGTCAAACGGGCGTTGAAATCGGGGTAGATCGACCCCATTCGGGATGTTCCATACCTTTTCACTTATTATTTTAATATCGTCATACTCTCGAGCCATTGACTTCGTAATAGCAGACAGAGCATCAGCTCGCGGAAGCCACTTTCTAATAATTTGGTCGATACGGGGGTCGAGCCGCATGCCGTATCCAAGGTCATGGTTAACTTGGATGTCTTCGCCTGCGCATCTGATAATATGAGGAACATCCTTTTCAGCAAAGCGTGCCAAAGCTACGCCAATGGGGAATCCTACCGTGCCGTGCCAGATATCAAAACGATATTTCCACTGTAAAATTCTGAAAAAGCTTGCAAGTAGTAGAGTGGCGGTTTCTGGAAAGTTTTGGGTGAAAGAGATAGTTTTTGGAGGCATCGTGATGAGCTTGTATGCTAACCTGCGGCCAGTTTCTTGTATTTGTCGTACGTTGGTTGCTGGTGCAATAACGATTGGGGTATGTCCCTGCGCCAGTAGTCCAGAAGCGATGTTATGGAGACCTATCTCTACCCCCCCAATGGCAGGTAAAAAGGTTGAAGTCGGAAGTGCTATTACGAGCTTTTTACGTTGCATCGGGTTCGATAGTTGAGACTGTGTCGTGGACGATACTAACAACACGGTTGCAGAAGCCTATCTCGCTTGTTTTTTTTTCGAGCTCTTCCCGGTAGGTTTGTTGTGCACACTCAGCCAACGTTTTCAGTTGATGGGGACATGAATAGGCCATGCTCAGCTTCTCCATGAAATCTGATAGGTCCCAGGAATGGGTTAAAATTGTTTTTCCAGATACAAAAAGGTTAGGCCAGGTCTCCATATGGGACATATCTGGTTTCAATAGGGTGGCTCCACAGAGGGTCGCCTCAAAATCCTTGAGTGTGATCTCCCCGAAACCAAATGGAGATATTACCAATCGTGTTTCCCGCATTTCCTGGTAGTAAGCCCGCCGGCTCAGCTTCCTGGTGCTGAGCCTATCTTTTAAGAGTGTTTGAATTTTCTTGCGCTGGTAGGAAACGGTTTCCCGTTCATACTTGGTTCCCATCCGGCAAGATAGGGCCACGGTCCTCTCGGAGTTAGATGGTACGAATTTTTTGGGAAGCCAAAAGAGTGCGTTGATCGGGATAAACCTTCTTAATCCCATGATATGAGGGCCGTACATACTGTAGTTCGCCAGGCCTGAATTCCATGATAATCTGAGCTGGCCAAGGCGACTCGGATCGGTCAGCACTCGGTTCCGAGCAGGTGTAGAATCAGTTGCCCCAAAGGACTGGTGATAGTAGTCAGCCCAAAGTCGATTCCCGTATAATTTTTTCATGTATAGGGACTTATCTTTGAGTAATTGGCCTTTGCAGTACCAGCGGACAAACGGCAGGACTTGGGGCTGAAGCCAGCCACTGCTGTCCGAAATATCAAACCACACTAAGGGCACGCTCTCCGCTAGCCTTGATAAGTCCATCAAGACCGCCTGATCTCCCTCAACTTCCCATCGATGGCTAACGCTGCGACTTTCTATAAACAGCACATCGCAATCGCATAGCTTCGGGTGTGCAATGGACGTGAAAAATTTAGTTTGAATACCGCAATCCGCGAGTTCTTTTCGATACACAATGAATGGAAATAAGAATGCAATTCCGTTAGGAGACTGAAAGCCCTTAGTGAGAATGTGAATTTTATGCATCATCTAACCGAGGTGCATTGGCATTACGTATATCAGCTACTGACCTTAGCCAAAGCTCTAAGTTTATTAGGTGTTCCAACGGTATGGGTTTCTTGTTCCTTTTGTTTCGAAAGTCGTCCACTGCGGTGCGGACTTTTTTAGGGTCAGAATACGAAGCAAGCTGGCTATCGGGTTGTACTAGTAGATCTAAATATCTACCCAATCCGGTCTCATTTTCAAGCCAACTTCGAAGTGGCAATGCAAGACCGACTTTGCGGCGATCCACTATCTCCGATGGGAGAAATTGCTTTGCAACCCTTTTGAGTATGGGTTTGGTATCACCACCCGGGGCCCGAAGTTGAACTGGTATTCGATTGATTTTCTTGGCCAGGGGGGCGTGGCTGAAGGGCACCCGTGCCTCTACGGAGGCCGCCATAGCCATTTTATCTTGTCTCATCAAAAGCGATGATAAATATGAGGTTTGATCAACTGCAAACATCCTTTCCCGGAAATCCAAGAATCGGGAGGCAGTGTCTTCACGCTGGCCACCTCTGTGAATCAGGGGTGGGAAAAGTTCTTCTAATTCGAGAATATCATGATAAACGGCTCCGAAAATCGCTGCATCTCTGCCTGAGAACTTTTGGATTTCTCGCCAGCGTTGAAGAATGGGCCAAAGAAAACCGGGGACTAGATCGGCAAATAGACCGTTCCTCTTTAGTTTTCGCCAGATGTCATATCGTTTGTATCCGCCAAATAGCTCATCGGCCCCCTCGCCCGTTAGGACCACTTTGTGTTTTTTACGAATGGTTTCGCACAATAGCATCAACATTACGCAGCCATAGTGTGGAACTGGACCCTCCATGTGTTTAATGGCCCGCGGCAGGGCATCGGCAAAATCGTTATTGTCCAGTGTTACTTCATGATGTTCTAGGTTTAAGCGTTTTTGGATAATGCGACGATAGGGTCGCTCGTCCTGTGGGTATCCTGGTATGTGAACGCCATATGATGTAAGTGTTCCGGCAGTTTCCTTTGCAGCTATCGCCGTCACAAGGCTAGAGTCGACACCCCCCGAAAGTTGTACGGCATAGCCTACATCACTGACCAGGTGAGCCTTAACCGAGGCATATACTGTTTCCTTTGATAATTGTACCGCATCGTCTTGGCTCAAGGAGTTATCGGAGTTCAGGTGCTCCAAAGGGTCGTCAAATTGTTCAGGCTTTGTCCTGGCATCATTAATATTAGCAGTGCATGTATATCCTCCCGGAAGCAGCTCAATGTCTGAGATGTTACTTAATGTTCCTGAAGCATAGCGAAAAATTAGAAGTTCAGGCAAGGCGTTGGTATCTACCTCAAATGGAGTGATCCCAGCGAAGGAACGCATTTCTGTGGCAAAACCAATTAAATGACCTCTTTTGAGTATGTACAAAGGCTTTATTCCAAGGGTATCACGTGCCGCTATCACCTCGCACCTGTGTCGATCAAAAATTACAAGTGAAAACATTCCCTCAACTTTGGGAAATAGCTTTTTTTTCCAATGAGCGTAACCATGAAGAAGTACTTCTGTATCTCCCTCGGTTTGGAACAGGTATCCTTTTTGCTCTAGTTCCCTTCGGAGCTTTCTGAAATTATAGATCTCACCATTGAATACTAAGGAGTAGCGGCCTGTGGGATCGGTCATGGGTTGGTCGGAGGTGGATCCAGGGTCCAGTATAGCCAGCCTTCGAAAAACCATGGCTATCCCGGGCTCGGCAATCATTCCTCCTGAGTCTGGCCCCCTATGTAGAATGTCTTTTTCTAGCCTCCGTAGCAGTGGGCTGGAGAAAAGGCGTTCCTTTTGGCATAAAACTACGAACCCACACATATTAAGCTATGAACTCTGCTTTTTCCTTCCATGGGAACGGCGGGACCATGGCATCCAAATACTAAGGGTGAAAATAATGGTTGCGACTGTGCCCATTGCAAATGCTACCAAAATATGTCGATATCGCAATTCTGGAAGGAGATACGCTATGAAAAACCTAAGCCGATCAAGGGAACTTATCGCTTTTTCTTGCTGGCTTTTTGGCTCGTTGATTTGGATCAAGTGGGTTGCAACGACGGCCGCGTGTTGTGGGGTGAGACCTAGGTTCGGCATCTGCGATTGCGGATTATCAAAGGCCGGTTCCTGAAGATAGTGGGTCAGCCAGACTAGGAGACGATCCTTTTCCGAAGAAGCAAGTACATTGTGTCTTGCATCGTAGGTTTCCACAAAGGGAGCACTTTCCAATGTGTCGACGAGCGCCACTTGTTTGGCATAGTTTTGATTATTTATCCGAGCTCCAATTGAAGCAATTAGGGTGGAGTCTAAGGGAGGGCCAAAATTCCCCCCCATACCGGAAATCTGATGGCAGTCCCGGCAACCATAACGACTGAGCAAGGCGGTTGGCCGAGTGTCTTGTTCAATTATATGGGGATGCCCGATGGAAGGGTTGTAAGAGAGCTTTAAGATGGGGGTTGTTCCATCATTTTGGGGCATCATCGCAACCAAATACAGGCCGTCTGGCCCGAACTGGACGGAGACAGGGAGTTGGTAACCGTTGCCGCGGTAGGCTAAAAGCTGCTTAGGCGGTGTGGCGGCTCTATTATTGTCAAAGTCGTAGTCAAACACCACGACGGTTCTTTGTCCTCTCATGCTTGGTCCTTGGGCACCAGGTGTGCCGGCCAGGGCGATGAAGAACTTGTTTGTGTACGGATCGGGGAAAATATTGCTCTCAGATTCTAGAAAATCCAGTTGGACTAAACCCACTGCTGGCCCAAATATATAGTTAGCTCTTGCGGCAAAAGACCAATCGTTCCCCTCCCACAAATAATTTTCACCTCTGTTGATTTCAAGAAAACGATCTATAAATCCGCCGTTTTCTGTTGCAAATAGGCGGCTCTTAGCCAGTACAAGGCCAAAAATATTTCTGTGTCCGTAGGACCATATAAAGTCCGTAGATGTTGTCTGACCATCATCAACGAAAAAGGGATTGTCAGCGTATGGTTCTAGGTCTAAGTCCATTCGCAATACCGATCCTAGCGCAGAGGCTAGGTTCTGGCTTTCGTGGCGTTCCTTTCCATAACCAACTGGCACAAAGAGCTGATGGCCATCGATGACACAGGGGCCTATTTGGTGGCTGGTATCACTTCTTTCATTCGCAAATATATCAAGAAGAAATTTGGGGTCCTTTGCCTCCAAGCTGAAAGTACCAGGATTTGATTGGAATCTCACTAGGCCGTTTCGAAACACCTGGGTTTTATCCAAATAGCCGAAGGAAATAAAAATGAAGCCATTGAGCGGATCCAAGCAAAGGCCTGCAGCTCCCAGTGTTTGAAATTCTTCTTTGAGTGGGACGGGTAAAAAGTTATCGGCGACTGTGTATACCTCCCGGTTTCGGGTTACCACTTTTAGAGCTCCCTTCAATTCTATGACGTAGTATAGAGGCGAAAGCGGCTCGTTTCCGGGGTTAGGGACAAACTCTATATCTGATGGAAATCGATATCCTGTTGAATCAATTTCCAATGAAAAACCCTGTGCCACAGCCCAGTCATCCTTCCAAATGTTGGCTCGGTCTTCTTCTGCCATGGAACCTGTTACGGAGAGGCTAACCCCTATGAAGGGGAGCGCGAGGAAACAAAGTTGCTTTGTAAAACCTGGCCACATAGTCGGTCTCTCCTTTAGGGTTTTCGGCAGTAGAAGGTCATAAAGTTTCCATAAGCAGGTGGCGAAATGCGGTTTGTATTGAAACATCTTAATAAATTAGTGCGATTGAACCACTTGGTAGAGAAAAAAGGATAATCTACTTTTAGTATTTGGAAGCCACAATCACGCAGACATCTATGCATAGAGTCATTAGAGAAGAGACTAATATGAGTAGGATCATTTAGTAACCGGTAGTTGTTTCCGAAACGCCGCGCACAACCTGAATCAAAATCAGGGGTTCCGACAATTATTGTTCCACCTGGCCTTAAAAGGTCGCGAATTTTCCTGAGTGTAGTCACGGGGTCCTTCATGTGTTCGATAACATGGTAGGCGATTACAAGATCGAAAAAACTATCGTCATAGTCAACCGTCTCAAAAACCCCCTTATATATAATTCCATGCGGAGAAGCCTCTGTTGAGGCTTGGGCAGATGGTTCAACGCCATACTTGGACCAGTGGTTATCAACACATGATAGAAGCCAGCCAGGACCACAACCAATATCCAGCAGCCTACCTGGTTTTAGACAGGAAATAAAATGTAGTTCAGTTTTCAGATTTTCCAAATACTGGTTTTTCTCATTCAACCTATTTCGCTGAATGCCATCGGGATCTGTGGATTCACCCCAATAGTCAGTTGTCAGGTCCTGTGACGTTTCAGGCCGCACTCTAACAAAATATTGGCCAGTGGTGTATAGGGATTCCATGGCATTAGTGAGGTCAAAGTTGGCAAGATTTCGTTTCATAGGAGTCATTACTTATTTCGTATCAGCAACTTGGTGATCCCACATTTTTCTAAAGAACGACCCCCTATTTTCGTAAAGGTTCTTAAAAGAACCACTTTCCAGTATTCTGCCAGCTGCCATAACGTAGATATGGTCACACTTGGCAACAGAAGACAAGCGATGGGCGATGACAACGATCGTTCTCTTTCCATGAAGTTTTTCTATGGATGCTTGCACGATTTTATCGGTTTCTGCATCAAGGGCATTGGTGGCTTCGTCAAAAATTAGAATATCGGGATCCTTGTACAGTTCTCTTGCAATGGCAATGCGTTGTCGTTCACCCCCTGAGAGAGAAGCGCCACGCTCACCTACTTGGGTCATATATTTTTGGGGAAGCGCCTCGATAAAGTCGTGGCAGTGAGCGGCACGGGCAGCCTCCTTCATTTTTTCTATATTGTTCTCTTTTTGGTTAGGCCCTAACCGGAGGGTCAGGTTAGTCGCAATAGTGTCATTAAGAATCATAGGGTCTTGCGTCACATAACCGAGGCGACTGCGGAATGCCTCGTTATTTAAATCCGAGAAGTTGTGCTCGCCGATTGTAATCGACCCCTCATCAGGGACTATTAGGCGGGTCAACAAACGAAAGATCGTAGTTTTTCCAGCACCAGATTCTCCAACGATAGCAACAGATTTATGATACGGAATGGTAAGATTGATGCCCTTAAGAATATGATGTTTTTTCCTGTGCAGGCTTACATTCTGAAAAATGATATCGTCATTTAACGAGTCTATAACTATACTTCCGTTGCATTCGTGGGCCTTCCATATTTCTCGGGAAAAATTAGATATATAATGGACGCCTCCAATTAATTGGTGGAGCCGTTGTATGGCAAGAGGAAGAGTAAGGACATGGCTAAGAACTCGATACATTATTAGTGCTATCACTACCGTGCTCGCCATGGAGCTACTAAGCATTTCTACATTGTAGAATATGTATCCTAGCAAAGAGAGCACAGCCAGCGGCTCCTTAATGGCACCTAAAGCAGCTGTTCGTCGACCCATTCGGATTTGACGATCTGCAAGGTCATTGACGCGCTTAAGCACATGTTGTCTGACCCTACGAGAATTCGCGGTTGCCTTCAGGTAATCGAATGACTCCACAAATTGTACCATCTCGGAGGACAGCGAGGCTGTTTTATCGGACACATCCATGGACAAAGCCTTGGTATGGCGAATTAATGGTCGCGCTACAAGGAAGGCGAGCATTCCAACCACAACAATTATAAGAGAAATTTCCATTTCTAGTACGATGATGGTTGGTATGTATATAAGGGAATAAACCAGGGAAACAATAATGCGGCTGAAGATCCGGAGCGAGGCCGCAAAACGGGCGCTTTCTACCGTCATTAAATTAGCCAGATATCCAGTCTTTTGTTCCAAATAAAATTCATATCGGGCCTGCTCTAATCCCCGAGCAAGAGAACTTTGGAGAGAGTGGCGAACCAAGGCGATGGTACGAATGGTCCAATAATTTTGGGCAAAAGAAACTAACGCCTTAAAGATAAAAATCGCCGAGATTATCAACGCTAGGCTTGCAAAAGAAGTGCTAAATCCGAGATTAGAGATTGTGGCCAAGACTTTTTGGGATATGGGGTTATTGAGATCTTCACCCAGGGAAAGTTGTAGAAGTGGGAGCAACGTGACTACCCCCAAAAGCTCCATAAACGTTCCGATGAATATTAGAAATATTAAAAGAGCTAATCGCCATTGAGCAAACCTTATGAATAGCCCCATATAACTAAAGAAAATAGAGTTAGAGTTCGTTTCTAAGGCCAATTGGGTTTACCTAGTTAGTTGGTCTAACAATTTGGGAAATTGCCTTCTCATGAAATCTATGACTACCCTTTTTCGGTTCTTTTTTATAAATGTATCTACCCCTTCATATCTGGTGCATGTTTGGCACACCTTCGGTAATTTTCCGGCGCGCCATTCTGTCCTGTATCGTCTAAGTGCAGGACCGCGCCATATATCTTGAAGGGTGTGAGTATTAAGGTTGCCCACTTTTATTTCGCTCTCTAGGTCTACACAGACACAGGCGCCAACGTTCCCATCGGCGAGGACATGAAGACGCCGATAAAGCTCGAAGCATGGAGACACAATTTTTTCCTTCAGCGGCAAGGGCTCGTCCAGGAATGTTCCTTCAGGAACGTCATCTTTCTTTATGAGGCCTCCCCATGCGTCATAAATATCAAGATAATCAATGTTTTCTTCGCCAATTAGCTTAGCAATTTTTTTGTATGTTTTTGTGCCTTGCCATAGTTTGCGGCTTCCTTCTACTCTTAGGTGAAGAGTTATTCTAACGGGACTCTCCAGTTTTAAGTTAGCCTGAGATATATCAAGGATGTTTTGTACAACTCTCTCGTATTTATCATTCCCATAATACTTTAAGTACCCCTCCCGACTTCCTATGAATGTTGATATAGCCAAGCGACTCAGGCCGGATTTCAGTAATGTTTCACAGCCAAATTTTTGAATTAGAATAGCATTGGTGTAGAGGAAGATATCACCAATTCGGGCTTGTGAGCGGGCATACTGTATCTTTTTCACTAAGTCCCGGTCTACGAGGGGGTCTCCTACTGTTGGGGTAAAATTCAGATTTCCGCCACCACTATCAACAAAATCATCTACGGCCTTCTTGTATAGGTTCCAACTCATCTCGAGTTTTGGACGTTGCATGTAGCGATATCCGCAGAAAGAACAATTAGCGTTGCACAAGTTTGTGGTTTCGACGCCAAAGTTAATAAATGTGTGTTCCATTAAACGGCGGAGAGCGAAAACTGGTAAAAAACTAGCGGCAACTTTAGCTATGCGAGAGCGGAGGCGTTGTCGTTGGTTTTGCATTATCAGAGAAACTTGGCGCACGTGATTACCTATTGGGCTATGTAGTTCTTATAAAAATCGGGCGGACAGCCCGTGTTATCTGATGTAGATTCAATTGCATTGCCCAAATCATCACGGGAAACCCTAAATCTTCCCCGATCATCTTGAGAGGCGCTTACGATTTTGCACCTTTTTAGTAAATCCGGTTTGGTTGTTTTATCAAAGGCGCGAATGGTTGTGTCGGCAAGAATAATATTGTGGTGGGAAGCGAGGGCATCGAAGAAGGCGCTGCCAGCGAAATCGAAGATTAGAAAATCTACCTCGTGGTCGAGCGGGTCAAAAAACCCGGTTATTACCCTATCAGAATAGGGCTCCAAGAGCGATCTATTGGGCATTATCCCTCTGGGGTGGAGTTTGGTGGTTATGCGATAGCCAAGTGACCGCAACTCCTTGAGAAGTGAGACTTGCCAGTCTAGGTACAAAACATCGGGTGGCTTTCGACTTGCGAAGTCCGCCAACGCCTCTCCCAGATAGCCGCCAGCCACATATAATGCCTGTCTTGTTTTTGAACCGTGCCGTCGTTTTTGGCCATTTTCATAAATATGTCGGTGTCGACTTGATCCATTAGAAAGAAATTTTATTGTATTTGCTTGTGGGGATCCAGCGATCTCCCGATTTGCAATTCGTTTTTTTATAGCGTGGGCTTCTCCTGTGCTATGGGTATAGTACTTGTCGCAATTTACTAGCTCAGCCACAGCCCACTCATTATCAACAAAAAAAGCCCGTTCGCCGCCGTGTGCGAAGCGAATGACTGGACGGGCATCCTGCTGGTACAAAAATGACGTAAGACGACCAAGGTGCTTTGGTGTGCCACTGAGCAATCGGAGTCCTAGTGCCCTTCGGCGGGTGGATCTACTGATAATTGTATAATCTAGCCCTGCTTTCCCTAAGTGATAGTGTATTAAAAGATTCCCCAATTGTTTCAGCCGCTTCAGTAATAACGCTTTCACGGGCAGGTTTTCGGATACTAAAGAATTAAAAGTCTCTGTCAGACAGATAGTAAGATCATTAAACTTTGTTCTGCCTTGGCTAGGCTCTCTCCAACTAAATAGGTTGGCCGGCCAGTCAACTTGGCGACCCGGGTGCAATGTGAGATAGTCGCTAAGCAGGTAATTCCGATTAAGAATATCGTCGTGCTTAGCCACAGCAATTGCTTGTCCATGTGTAATCCATCGTTTGGCTGTTTTCTTTATCCGTGGCCAAATTGTACTATCAGGCGGGTGGTGCCAGACCCGAATCCTAGAAAGATTGTTTAGGGTGTTACCCGTATCTAGGAAGGCTAATAAAGGACTTTCCCTTGGGCTATAGCGCGGTGTTGGGTTGTTATTAAGGTCTAACCCAAGTCTGCAAATGAAAGCAAGGTCGGTTATTATATCGTAGGCTTTTGCATCTCCCAGGATGCGGGGAAGAGTACTCTTCTGAAACTGAAGAATGGCCTGAAGAACGCGAGTAGTAATGGCATTAGATATGGCGCTATAGTCGTGGTAGTTGGTATGCCACGATAACTCATTTAGGGCCGCAGTTCCGTCTCTTAAGCTAGCTATATCAAGTGGGGTTGAGGACGAAACTTTATCCATTTCAATCTGGTTTCTTGCAGCGCAAAAATATTTTTATGTTAAGCGCAATTTCCTTAGCGACAGAGTGAGCATCCCTTTGATCAATGTGAATTACTTTAAGGAATGCATTATTCTTTTTTGTAGTTTCAAGTAGTAGTGTTTGGTAGCGATTTATTTCATTTTCCTCCAATTCTTGTTTACGATCGTATATGTTTTTGGGTGTGTCAATGAGTATGAAGCTCATGGCGGGCTGTGGTGTCAATCGGCAAAATATTGCTACGGCGCAAATATGGTACCAGGGGCGCTTGCGGATTTTTAGGTCGGTCAAACGATCATATATATAACGATCGGCAAGCGCTATTTGTCCCGATTCGGAGATATCAAAAAGCTTAGAAAAAATCGATGTAGCATAAGTATATTCATCTATAAGTGCACGGAGGAGATATCGGATTGCGCTTGGTAAAAGATGCCAACAGGTACGGAGAACGCCCTTGCTGTTATATGGTCGTATCCTCTCAGGGTTGCTGCGCATCTTGTCGAGACGATGGTGAAAGCCCGTGGCGGGGATCCCCTCTTCCTGAAGTATATTGAGTGCTATACCTAGGGAGGTACTTTTGCCAACGCCATGCGCCCCTGAAACAACAAAAAAATGCTGGGACAAGGAGTTAGTAGATGGGAAAGTGGCCTGGCGTTTCAGTCGCAGGCCGTGCCTAGTGTCGGTCCAGCATTGTTTTACAGCGTTTAATTGTCTGATTAAGCTCTGCTTCGGGTAAAGGTAAAACTCCGATAATTTGCGGGCTGCAATTGGTCTTCGCCACCCAACTGCGATTATAGATTTGAGGTATATTCCTTTATGGTTTCCCAGTGTGGTTGAGCGAATTGTCTCCAGTTCACTTTTGGTTAATAGGTGCTCCCAAGTGCCACCTGGGGTGTAGAAACCTCGAGACTTCTCAAATCGGAAGTGTGGAGTAAAGTCAAAGTTTGAATAAAAATCTATTTTATCACTTTGAAAAAAATTAGCGGCGTTGCGTAATTCTTGATCATTTTTCTCACAAAGTAAATCAAGTGACATCGTGATTACATCATTGGGATTTGTTCGAGATAAATTGCGGGACACTTGCTGCGAAAGAGCTAAGAGGCCTAATATATTGCGGAAACGTGTATGTCGATCGCTGGGAGGCTGTGGCCAAGTTCGCCAGTACATGGCTGCGGCAACAGCTGATTCTGGCTGCCTTTGCATTACAGCTAATCTTAAATTAGGAATCTTTGAACGATATAATGTGTAGCGAAATTCGGGATGAAGATCAAAGGCTGCCCAGGTACGCTTATCATGTGAAAGTGCTATTTGTTGTAATATCCAGCTTAAAAGCGACACTTGGTTGTCTATTGTTTTTGGGACGTCGTTAAGCAGCTGACGGCCATGACTATTGATAAATTCGGCCGGAGTTTTTATTGCACTGCGGGAACCATCTATATACCGAGGGCGGTTGATGTACTCTTCAACTATTTTGTGTAGCTGCTGTTCGAAAAATAGAAACACGCGTTTGTCATATACATGAAAGACGGCCTCTAGCGGAAACCCAAATACCGGGCCTCGACTATTAAACAAAGCATCAGCAAGTAAGGTCTTCCCAGATCTTCCGGCACCTCCTATAAGTGTAGGTCCCAGCGTTTGAGGTTTATCCGGTTTAATGATTTCCCCCGAGTGTTTGGCAGAATAACGATTATGTAATCTGATAGTGTTAATTAAGAGTGAGTTTTTATTTTGTGGAGCACCCTTCGTTGAGAAGGAAAGAGTTCATTAAGGCTTCGCAAAAAGTTAAATCGGAGGGTTCATCAATTTGAAAACTTTTCCAGAGTTCCATTTCCCATATGCCTATTTTACCACCTAGGCGGTTATTGTGGCTTTGAATGCAGTCCGGTGTGAAGATCCAAAAAGAACCGTTTTCTAGGAATTGGTCCGGCTTTTCTTGTCGCCGGCCACGGTTTTTGTAATCATAGGTATAACTAGAAAGTTGGCCGTCAGCGGACGGCTTCCAGATGTTGAAATCGGTAACCAAGCTTGCTGAGAACAACGAGTCTAGGTTTTGCTCAATGAAGTGTTGAATAGCTCCATCAAAGTCCACGCTGCTTCGGACGGGAGACGTGCATTGTGGCCCTACAATTAACTTTACCGAGCGGCCTGTTTCTTGAATATATTTGAGGGCATGTAACCAACCACTTTCCGATGAAGCTGTATCACCAGATATGTGGGAAGGGCGTGGAATTACCTCCGCACCATACTCCTTAGCAACGTTAAGGATATTGGTATCGTCGGAACTCACCCAAACGCTGTCGATATGTTGTGCGTCAAGAGAGTGTTCAATGGTCCACGCAACCAGTGGTTTCCCGCAGAACGTGGCTATATTTTTTCCAGGAATACCTTGGGATCCGCCTCTGGCAAGAATTATAGCGATATTTTCAGCCATTTTCATAACACCTTATTTGGGAAAACGACGATATGGGTTAGCCAGGGACATTTTTTCGGAGCTTCTCACGGGCGGATTGTTCTGATTCTTGTAGAGTTTTCTCGCCATTCCCAAGCACTTTGGGAAATACCCTCACGGCTGATGTAAAGCTTCGCAGTGCTTTTGTTTCTATAGATGCGGCTTGATCAGAGCCATACATAGTTCTGTCCAATGTCACATGCCTTTCAAGGGAAGTAGCCCCTAATGCGAGGGCAGCGATGCAAACGGTGACTAGACTTGTTTCGTGACCAGAATATCCCACCGGAACGCCATAACGGCTTTTGAGTGCTGGGATCATTCGCAAATTAGCCTCTTCCACATTCATGGGATAAGTCGAATTACAGTGCATGAGTTCAAAGGGGCATTGGGCTTTACGAAAAAGACCCACAACTTGATCTATTTCCTCCAGAGTGGACATTCCAGTTGATATAAATGTCCGTTTTCCTTGTGCCGCTATGTCCCTGATTAGAGGGATATGCCCTAACATTGGAGAAGCTACTTTGTGAAAAGGCGGGTCAAATTCTTGGAGGAACTGTAAGCTTTCTTGATCCCAACAGGATGCAGACCACGATATATTTTTACTCTGGCAATAGGCGTCTATTGTCTTGTATTCTTGCAACCCAAATTCCAGACCTTCCTTCTGCTCACGCTGTGTATTTCCCCACGGGCTCTCTCTGTGGCTGTCCAAGTACTCTTCTGTATAAACAGCATTGATAGTGCGCTTTTGGAATTTTACGGCGTCGAAACCAGCGTCGGACGCTGCATCTATCATCTGTTTAGCGAGTTCCAATGAACCATTGTGGTTAATACCAACTTCAGCAATCAGAAAAATTGGTGTCTCTGAAAATTCTGATGACACGAATAATCTCCTTATATGTTACACTAGATGTGTCCGCCGATTTATAAATCATGTTGTGGTAGCAATAACTGTTCGTCTATGAGACGATTTTTCAATGCAGTGGGAATAGTTTTACTGTAGGTGGGCCTTCTTAAAAAGAAAGTGCGGTGGTTAGCCGCGTGGGAATTGTTTGCTCCGTATGACATATAAATTGCGTACTTAGAAAGGGGTCCATGAAGATTTCCTCCAGCATGCATTACTCTTTGGTCAAAGATAAGACAATCCCCCGGGTGTGTTTTC